>JADZAS010000036.1 GCA_020852515.1 Phycisphaerales bacterium | reverse complement strand
TGTTCGCGCCTTGGCGCGGGCCGTGGAATGGCGGCGGCGCTGCAGCGGCGTACCTGGCACGACGGTCGTTCCGATCCGGCATGGGGTTGCCCTGGCGGCATCAGGGGCGCGATCGGGATGAGCGCGACGAGAATGTCGAGGCGCTCGGGCGTCTGGAGCGGCACGGGCTTCTGACGCGTCGGGTCGAAAAGACGAAGGTCCTGGGAGTGCGGTTGCTCGAAGCCGGAATCGAACGAGCCTGCTCGTTGGGCGGTGCCCCGTGCTGGCTCGCGGGCCGCGAGGTGTGTCAGCGGCTCGTCTTGCTTGATGACGAGAGTGCGACGATGACGCACCTCGGCACGCGGTGGGTAGCCGAGTGGGCGATGGCGGGCACGCCGCCGTCCTGGGCCGCGTGCGGCAACGACGAGGCCGGGCGCGCGAATCGCCGCCTGCTGTCGGGACTTGAGGAGCGGGCGATCCCCGCGCTGGTTCGCGGCTGGCTCGTCAGCGGGGCCGACCTGTACGGCCGGGTCTGGTATTCGCTGATGGAGAGTGGGCGCGCGGTACTGGCGGACCCGCCGCCGGAGATAAGCGGCATCGATGCCGACGACGATTGCGCGCTGGCGTGGCGCGAGGGAGCGCACGCGATGCAGGTCCGGCTTGCCGCGGCCCCGCGTTCGGAGCGCGAGATCGGCTTGCTGCCGTTGCCGGCCCACGGCGGGCCGATCGTGGGCCCTTCGGCCGTGGGCTCAGGGTCTGACGACGACGACGTTGGGCCACGGGGCGATGTGCCCACGCCGGGCGGCCGGAACTACGCCGCTTCGGCACATCTCGCGACAGGGGCGAACGTGGGCGGCGACATGGCGGCCAACGGGGCGGCGGAATCGCGCCAGGGCCGCCCGGCTACCAGAACAAGGAGAACGGACTCATGAATGCGTTCAAGGTCGAATTGCGGCCGCTGGCCGAGATCAAGCCGTACGAGAAGAACCCGCGGCTCAATGACGACGCCGTAGACGCTGTGGCCAACAGCATCACGACATTCGGCTGGCGGCAACCGATCGTCGTCGATGGCGACGGCGTGATCATCTGCGGCCACACGCGGTGGAAAGCGGCCCAGAAACTCGGGCTCGAGAAGGTGCCGGTCCATGTCGCGACCGATCTCTCGCCCGAGCAGGTGCGCGCGTACCGCATAGCCGATAACAAGAGCGGCGAACTCGCCGAATGGAACATGGAGTTGCTGCCGATCGAGATGGCCGAACTCCAGAGCGCCGGTTTCGATTGGGCGGCGCTGGGCTTCAGCGCGGACGACCTGGCGAAGTTGCTCGACCCTGGCGTGCGCGACGGGCTGACCGATCCCGATGCGATCCCCGAGCCGCCCGACGATCCGATGACGAAGCCCGGGGATCTGTGGGTGCTCGGCGATCACCGGTTGCTCTGCGGCGACAGCGCGAGCGCGGCGGATGTCGATCGACTGCTCGGTGGCCAGCCGATTCATCTCGTGAACACAGACCCGCCGTACAACGTGAAGGTGGAGCCGCGATCGAACAACGCGATCGCGGCCGGCAACTCGTCATTCACGGCCTCGAAGAAGAAGCGCACCCATCATCAGAGTTTCGATGTTGCGCGGCAGGGCGAGAAGCGCCGAACTACGCGCAAGATGCGGGCCAAGGATCGGCCGCTTGAGAATGACTTCGTCTCTGACGAAGCCTTTGAGGAGATGCTCGATGCGTGGTTCGGCAACATGGCGCGCGTGCTCATCCCCGGCGGAGGTTTCTATTGCTGGGGCGGTTATGCGAACCTCGGCAACTATCCGGGGCCGCTCAAACGCGCCGGGTTGTACTTCAGCCAGGCGATCATCTGGGACAAGCAGCACCCGGTTCTGACGCGAAAAGACTACATGGGCGCGTTCGAGGTGTGTTTCTACGGTTGGAAATTGGGGGCGGCACACCGCTACTTCGGCCCCAACAACGTGCCCGACCTGTGGCACATCAAGAAGATCCCGCCGAACCAAATGGAGCATTTGACGGCCAAGCCTGCTGAACTCGCCGTGCGCGCGATGCAGTACTCGTCAAAGGCCGGTGAGAATGTTCTCGACCTCTTCGGCGGATCGGGCTCGACTCTGATCGCCGCCGAGCAGACGCAGCGGCGCGCGTTCCTGATGGAAATCGATCCGGCCTACGCAGATTTGATCTGCGACAGGTATCAGCGCTTCACCGGAAATCCGGCTGTACTCGAACGCACCGGAAAGTCACCCATTCCGATGAAACCACGCGAGGAGAAGATGCGGTGAGAGTGATCGTGCAAATGCTCGAATCACTTGGCCGCGACGCCTGGAAGTGGCCCGCCGCATTCGGTGCAGACGCGCGAGGTGCCGCGCGGGTAGCCGCATGCGGGGCATTGAGATCGTTCGGTGCGCCACCGATTCCGAAGGGCGATCCTCACGGCTGTGATCATCCACGTCAGCATGGCGAAGAACACCGTGTTCGAAGCGAGGCCGGGCCAGTATGGCCGGAGTGGCAGGAACTGGCCGGCATCGGGCAACGGCATCTTGTCTTCCAGTTGGATTACCCACTGAACCTCGTCCACCGACTTCAGGTCATCGATGAGCAGAACCCGCCCCGTCATGCTCAATCGCGGCCATCCGCTGGCGATCGCAAACGACCAACCGATCGGAAACACATCATCGGTTCGCCACCAAACGTCGCCACGATACTGCTTAACCGAATCCGGATCTTGGTAGAGCAACGATCCGGATCGCTCGAACCCGCTCACGGTCATGTGTCCGAATCGCCTGTTGATCCACAGCACCCGACGTTCTTCGCGGGGATCGTGCACGTATCGGCCGGTCGCCGGGCCATGCAGCAGTGCGCATCCCCACGCCACCGCAACATTCACGATCGCGCCGAGCAGCAAGAAGATGGCGATGCGAAGTGCCCACCGGAGCATGATGTTCATTGTACTGATGGTTGCAGGCTAGAGCATTCCCGCAGACACAGCCGCGGCGGCGGGCGCTGCGGCTGTGAATGGGTGAGGCCGGTTGGCGGGCTACTCGCTTGGGTCCACCTCCCCCGGCCCCTTTTCGCGCAGTGCGTGATACTCGATCATCGCGTCGAGCCAGGTGTCGTCGGTGGCGGCGACATGCTTGCGCTCGCGGCCGGGCACGATGCACGATCGTTCCTTGAGGAACGCGACGGCCGTGGCGACCTGCGACCACGGCGGCATCTTCGACTCGTCGCCGTCGCCCACCTTGGTGCGAATCTCCTCGAGCGTGAAGGCGGCGCTGCCCATCAGGTCGATGGCGTGAGCGACGTCTTCGTAGACCGCCCGGGAACACGAATGTTCGTAGGGCTGGCCGCGCTTCGGTACGACGCGACGCAGCAGCGCGCCGCTGGCCGCGTCCACGGCGAAGGACTCGCCGGGTCCGCCGGCGGGCTTTTCCGTCGCCGCGTTGACGGCGTCGGCGAGCGCCTCCCATTCCTCGGCGGTGACCATCTGGTCCTCGCGCGCTTCGAGCAGACGCTGGGCCGCGAGCAGAACCTGGCGCAGCGTGGTCGTCTCATGACTGCTCGTCATGATCATCACCTCCTTCCGCGGGCCGCCGATTCGGCGGGATGTAGAAGAAGCCGCAGCTGGCGCAGCGGACCTGGCCATCTTCATCGTTCTGCCAGATCAGTTCATCGACGCGCCGCTCGCCGCATTCCGGGCACGCGTCTTCCGGTTCGACCAGGTTGTCATCACGATCACAATTCATTTTCGTCCTTTCGCTGGTGTTCGTGGGCGGCCCATTCCGCCTCGCATCGCACACATGAGGGCATGAGCTGCGCGAAGATGCAAGGGGAATTGTCGAGGATTCGAGCAGCTTTCGCAGATTGTGGGGAAGCGGCCGCGACGTGTGGGCGGGGCGCCAGGCATGTGCCAGGCAACGCCGAACTTGGCGCCGTGTTGGCCGACATCGGTCCTTTCTCAAAGCGCCAGCCGGTGGATGACATCGTCGAGGCGTTCATCCTCCGGCTTGGCAAGGGCGATGAGGCGCGCGACAACCTCGGCGGTCAGCATGACCAGCGCCTCGGTGTCGTTGAGTTCGACGATCGGCCCCATGTCCTGCTCCGAATGCTCGGCGAGGATGTGGAGCGTGGACTTCTTGACGAGCACGACCATTCGCAGCATGGATCAGTCCTCCTTTCGCGATTCGCTCAGGTCGAAGATGGCGACGATGGCCAGCAGCCCGACGAGCAGCGCGGTGCGCTCGTCGAACCCGGCGAGGTCGCCGGCTGCGCAGGTACGGATCAGTGCGGCCTTGTCGCTCGCGGGCATTTCGGCCAGGGTGTCGCGCATCGTGGCGCGAGCCTGGTCGGCGTGTGCGAGAAGTCGTTGGACATGGCGGTCCATCGATCACGCTCCTTTCCGGGCCGTGAACCGGCCCTTGACGGCTTTGATGAACCGCGCATCCTTGCCCATGGCCTTGATCTCACGGATCATCGCGGCGTACAAGGTCGCGTGCGGCGTCGCGCCGTTGGTCTTCCAGCCCGCCGCGATGGCGCGCTCGGCGATGGTCTTGGCGTCGAGGGGCTCTTTCGCCCGCCCCAGGACCTGCGCTGCGGCGTCGAGGCCACTCAGGCCCTCGCGCTTCCTTCGCGGCTTGGCGTCGGCCTTGCCGCCGGTCGTCTTCTTCGTCGTCTCGCCGCGCGCCTTGGGCGCGCCGCGGTCGGGCGGCATGGTGATGCCGATCTGCGCCGGCGATTTGCCGGTGAGTTGCTTGATGCTCTGCTTGATGTGGAAGACGCCCGTCACCGTGCCGACGGCATCCTCCTCGCGGCAGCCGGTCTTCTCATCGACGGCCGAGGTCGCCGGCGCGCGGTAGAGCAGCGGCGTGCGGCCATCGACGCGGAAGAACAATTCGTACAACTTGCCGTTCTTCTTCCAGCACACGTGGTTGCGGCTGGTGGGCAGGCTCTCGACCTGCTTGGCGATCTCGGCGTACTGGTCCTTGTTGACCAGCGCGATGCGCGGCGGCGTGCGCCGGCCCTTGCGCTTCTCGGCGGACTGTGCGTCGGCCGGTGTCTTCGCGTCCGGCGTGCCCTGCTGCGCCGCGGCCTGCTCGGCCTTCTTCACCCAGCGCGATCTCTCCTTGCCCATGACGATCTCGGTCTTCATGACCAGGCCCTTGGCCGCGGCCTTGGCATCGCGCTCGGCGATGCGCTGCGCGTCCCGGTCAACAACGCGGCCCCCGGGCTTCATGCCGGAGGCCGGATTGGCGTCCTTGTTGTCGCTGCCCGCAGGCGGCGGCGTCGTGCTCGCTTTCGGCGGCGAGCCGACTTCGGCCCGCAATCGCTGGGCGCTCTTGATGCGAACCTTCTTCTTCGTCTCAAGGTTGGTCGCGTCCCAGCCGCCATTGCGATTCTCGGCGTCGATGCGCACCCTGGCGATCTTGCCGGACACCTTCGCGGTGTACGTGTTCCCGATCTGGACCTCGTTCTTCTTCATGGTGCTGCTCCTTTCGTTGATGCAGCGGTTGGTGGAAATGGCCCGCCGTCACGCGGCGGCGAGTTCTTCGATGACTGCAAAGTTCGGCGACACCGACCAGCGCGGCCGGCCCGCCCCGTCGGTCGCGATGATGCGGCTGTTCACGTTGCACGCGTCGGCGAAGGCGTCGAACATGCGCTGCGTCGCGCGGCGTGCGGCGGCGACGATGCCCTCGGCCGTGCCGTCGTGGCTGGCGACGAGGTGGCCCAGGACGACGCCGTCGCGGTCGCACGCCTCGCGGATGACCACGTTGGGCGCGCCGGCGCCGTTGCGGCGGGCGGTGCGATTTCTGTCAATCTTGATGGCGCTGGTCTTCATGATGCTCCTCTCTCACTTGCCGCTGGGCAGCGGCGTGATTTCGATCTTGCGGCCGCAGGCGGGGCACACGGCCTTGGTCGGCCGCGCCGACTGGCGTCCTGCCTCGTACGCCCGCTCGAGCGCTTCCTTCACGCACCACACCGCGGTGTCGTGGAAGTCGAGGCGGTCGCTGTTGCGGGTGGCCAAGGTCTCGAGGCCGAGGACCTCGCGGGCGATGGTGTTCAACTGGTTGTCGCGTGTGGTGCTCATGGTGCTCCTCTCGTTGTGGAATTGGGCCCGAGTCTCGGTTCACCGCGTCCGGCGCGGCACCAGCCCCGAGCCCGTCCATTCGTAGCCGTGGGTGTAGCCGAGCCACTGGATGGCGAGGTTGGTCATCTCCTCGGCGGTGAAGGTCATTTCGCGGTCACCCTCTCGGATGGTCACGAGCCCGCGCTCCTCTTCACTGGCGGGATCTCCGACGAGAACCTCGTGGACGCCGTGCGGATTGGTCTTGAAGATTGGTGTCATGGCGATTGCTTCCTTTCTGACGCCGGTGCGGCGCCGCGTGGTGGTGGTTCAGCAGCCGGCGACGCGCTCAATCTCGAGGCGCACCGCGTGGATTTCGGAGTTGGTGCAGCGCGGCCGGCCGTGGCGGTCGCTGCCGTAGATGGCCTTGGCCGTCGCCGTCGCGGCGACCCAGCGTTCGTCGTCGCCGCTGTGGCGCGAGAGTTCGAGGCAGGTCTCGCCGAACAGAATCTGCGCTCCGTAGTCGGCGTCGCGAATCTCGACATCGCCTCGCTCGCCCTTGATGGTGATTTGTCTGATGGTCATGGTGGTGGTCCTTTCCGGCGCGTCGATCGCGCCTCGTGGTCACTTCGTGAAGATGCCTTCGGGCAGGATGTGGAGGAGCAGCTTGGCGGTGTCGGCGGCGTGCTGCCGTTTCGCGGCGTCCTCGGCGATGCGCTGCGCGTCGGAGAGCAGCCATGCGGCGTCGCACCGAATGCCGCTGGCCGCGTGCTGCTCGCCTTCCTCGGCATGGCGCTTCGCATTTCCGAAGTCCCGCGCGAGGTACTTCGATTGCGTCTGGTACTCGTCAATGGCGAAGTACAAGGCCTTGAGCGTCTTCTCGTGCTCCGGCATCGCCGTGGCCATCTCGCTGATGCGGTTGAACAGGTCGTTGCTGGGCAGGGCGAGCAGTTCATCGAGGCTCATCGCCGTCGTGGTCTCGTTGGTGGTTCGCGTCGTCATGGTGTTGGCTCCTTTCGCCGTTGTTGGCGGGCGGCGTATTCCGCCTCGCGTTGCACACATGAGGGCATGAACAGCGCGCACATGCAAGGGGAATTGCCGAGGATTCGAGCAGGATTCGCAGATTGTGCACAACTGCCGATCAAGGTGGGGAACCTCGCCGCCCGCAGCGCGCCATGTGCTAGGCATCTGCTAGGAATCGCCGAACATCGCGCCGTGTTGGCCCATGCCGGCAGCGCGCAGCGGCCTGCCCAACACCTCGGCCCTGGCGCGCCGAACGCCACCAACGCCAACGTCGCCAACCACGGCCGCCGATGGCGCACCGCGCTGTTCACTCCAGAAAGGACTTCCCATGCCACGCATCACGCTGGCTCAACTCGCCCGGGCCCGCTTCGCCGACCTGCGAGCCAAGACCCGAAGCGTCATTCCACAACGCGCCTCACCGCATCGCGGCTACGACGCGCGCTGGCGCGCCGATGCAATCCGCCAGCCACAACGGGCCCATTCCGAACCCGGGCCGAGGAATCCGAGCGTGTACGGGGTTGGCACGGTCTGAACGAACTTGAACGTCACGGGGATCTCCCGGAACGCTGTGGGGTGGTGGAGCTAGATCTCCCGCAAGGGCGCCGATGGACACAGAGCGTCCTCAACGTTGCTCCGCGGCGATATCGATGATGTCGAAGGTGACGACTTTGCTCGCCCCGTCCAGCCGCGCATGGATGACGACGCGGTTGGTACGCCACGTTTCGGCGAGGCCCCGGGCGGTGAGTTCTCGCTGACACGCGGACCGAAGCTGGTCGGAAAGGGCATCGTTGAAGTACAGGAATAGCTCGCCGCCGGACCCGACCTGCCGGCCGAGGCTAGCTCGGAGGGGACCGGCGAGGAACTGGTCGACGAGGGGGAGCCCGACCTCCGAGATCCCGAGCAGACGGTTCTCGGTGGTCATCACGGTCCATCGGCCGTCGAGGCCATCGTTGGCCCCGTCCACGTTGAGCCGCCACCACACCGGTTGCTCCTCGCCAACCTTGGCGAGCACAAAGGCAGACCCCGCCCGCACCGCACTGCAGACGGTGGGAGCATCCAAGCCAGCGACACGGATGGGTGGCAGGGAGGGGAGGTCGGTTTCGCTGCGGCCGGCCAAGCCCCATTCGCGCGCCGCCGAATCGGAGTCACGAGGGGCCGTCGTGGTCGGCGGCGGCGGCGCAACTGCGACGAAGGGCTGCGCGGGTGGCTCTGAAGGCGCGGGACCAGTAGCCAGTTGAGCGGAGGTGCGAGGTGCGCTGGACGCAGGTGCGGACGACAACGTGGCGCTAGACCCGCCTCCCTCCAGGCGGACAGGATGACTCCGCTCAAGGTGGGCCTGCTCAGGCGGAGGCGGCGGAACCGACGTCTCCGCCGGTGTCTCGCTGGCGACCTGTAGGGGAGCGAGCACCTCACGCTCCTCAGGCAGAGGGTGGGCACGGAATGCCCGTGCGAGGAAGAACACAGCGACGGCCGCGAGTGTGGCCAGGGAAGTCGTTCGGATGTAGCGAGTCGCGTTGACCATGGGCTACTCCCTTGTCACGTAGGTGGTCTTGCTTGCACCCGCGGCTCTGGCCGCCCGCGCGATGCGGTCGAACGCCGAGAAGTCAGTGCCCTTGCCGACACCGATGACCACGGGGGCTCCATCGCCAACGGAGGCGCCGATGGCCGCAGTCCAGGCCGCCGGAACATCGAGGCCAAAGTCGCGGCCTGCCACTCTAACCGTGCTGCCCCTGATCTCGACCTGCACGGGGGGAGGTCCGTCGTCCGCCAAGCCACCGCCCGCGGCGCGGACTTGCCGGGCCGAGTCGGTGCGCGGGGCGGAGGTGATGGTGAGAGCGCCGAGCAGAGCGAGCGCGAGGGTGACGGCGACGTTGCAGCTCATGGCATCGGCCGCGATCCATCCGGTAGCGGCGTCTTCATCAGGGGTGTCCATGGCGCTCTCCTTGGGTGGCGATCGATGTGGGGGCCGGCGCGCTGTGGTTCAATGCAGCGCCCACCACTTGGTGAGTCAACGTACCGGGAACGGGCTTGGGTGCCGCCAGCGTGATGACATCTCCTCGGGGAGGGTGACCGCTCGAGGCCCGCGTCGAGTCACCGTGCGGGACAGCGCGGCGCGATGGTGACGGGGCTGCGCTCGGCGGGGTCGTCAGGCTCTGGGCCTGCTCCGCCCGGCGCGCGCACTGCACGCCCTGGAGTAAGGCTTTCAGGGTGGGCGACTTGAGCATCTTGGCGGGGAAGAAACGTGACTGCACTGCGCGGACGATGGCGTATGGCACCATGATCCCAGCGAACGCCAGGAGGCTGGCCGCGAGGCCCGCGAAGAGCTCGTCGGACCCTCGCGCTTGACCGTTGAGGAGCACCAGGCCGATGCTGAGGGCGTTCAGGGCAAGCCCGGCGATGGGCAGCACGCCGAAGAGTTGGAACCAGCCGGACAGGGAGGCGAGGGCGTTGGCAATGAAGTGATCCACGTGCGACTCGGCGTGTTCCGCGAGCTCTGGGTGTTGGAGGGACTGGACGAGCGCCACGAGCGGTGGGTATTGGCTCGATAGCGAAGCGAGTTCCGACGTGATGGCGATCCACTCCGCCCGGTCTTGGCTCTTGGACGCAGCAACAACTCGTGCGAGCCAATCCCGAAAGATGGGCTCCGCGGCACGGATGGCCCTGACGTTGGCGACGGTGGCCCAGACAAGTCCCGTCGCGACTGCAAAGGTGGAGAGGACTGCGGCCGCCTTGATGAACGTCACGGTGGTCATAAACCAGTCGGGGAGGGCAGGCGTCGTGGTGGCGAGCGCAGCGAGCGGCATGGTGGCCTCCGTGGGCAGTGAGCGGATGGCGGAGAACGGGCGGAGAAAACCAGGCGCGCCGTTCCCGCGGCGGGCCCGATGGGGTTACCTGGTCGGCGAGTTGCCCGTGGCGGCCACGGGCGCGGCCCCGGCCTCAAGCCGGTCGACGCGATTCTCGATCGCGTCCATCCGGCGGGCGATCATCGTGATCAGCTCGAGCTGCTTCGAAAGCAGCGGCGATGTGGCCGTGGTCGTCTCGGTCGCGGGGGTCACCGTCGCGGTCGGCTGAGAAGACGTGTCGACGGCGCACTGCGCGGCCAGGATGGACGTGGGCGTCTGACCCAACGTGTGCAGGTCACGCGGGAGCTTGCCAAGTTCGTCACGCAACTCCTGGATCGCGCGGCGGATGTCCTCCGAGAGCCGGGCGCGATTGGCGGCGGGGTCGTAGTCGCCCGCGAGGGAGTTGAGGCGCGCGATGTCGGTGTTGAGGGCCTCGCGGCCGGCCGCGGCAGTGGGCGCCGCGTCAAGCCCGGCGCCGGGCGCAGTGTTCGTACCGGAGCTGGCGGGGGCCTGAGCCGGGGGCTGATGGGAAACACGCGGCTCGGTTGCCGGTGCCTGAGCGGCCGCGCGCGGGTCGCCGGGCTGGGCCGGCGACTGCGCGACGGCGCACGCGGTGAGCACGAGCGACGGGACGACGGGGAACACGGTGGTCAAGAGAGACTTCATGAGCGAACCTCCTATCCGTGGGTGCGGGTGTGAATGCGGCCGTGAGTGGCCGGGTGTCGGGGTGGACTACTTGGGCGGCGCCGATGGGGACGGGTCGGACGCGATCTGCTGGACGAGGGCGGCCCACTCGAGGAGCTCGCGCGCCTCCTGGTCGAGTTCTGGGGGCTGGGGAGCGGGGGTCTGTTTGATCACCGGCGCGGGGGGCGCGGGGGGCTGCTTCTTCTTCTCGCAGCCCACGATGCATGCGACCAGCCAAAGGAGGACGAGAAAGGTGGTGTGACGAGACATTGTGATTCACTCCTTGGGATGAGCAGCCTCCGTGGAGGCCGGCTGGGTCTTGGGGGCAGCGAGGGCTTTGTCGACAGCGGCGAGCAGTTCCGCGAAGCTCATGGACTTGTTCATGTCGATGCCGAGGTCTGGGTCGAGGCCGGGGATGGCGAACGTGGCCGAGCCGGCGCTGATGGACTGCCACGCCGCCGCGTCGCTGGCAGTGGCCTTGGCGAACTGCGACTCGATGACGGCCTCGTGCTGGCGGCTCCGCGCCTTGAGGTCGCGGCGCTGTGCCGCGGCGAGGCGCCGGCCGAACGTGGCGGCGAACCGCTGGACGCGCATCCCCTCGGCGCGGCTTGCCTCGGCGATGCTGAGAGTGAGGTCGCGCGAGCGGTCCAGGAGGGTCAGCTCGCGCTCGCAGTCGGCGAGTTCCTGCTGATAGTCCGCCAGGTCGGCGCGGGTGAGGGCCTCGTCCTCGTCCGCGGCCCTGAGCAAGCGGATGATGGCCGAGACCTTGCGGGCGATCTCCGGTGGAACGGGGTGCGCTGAGTCGGTGACGCCAGTCTGGACCATAGCGGTCCGTGCCTCGGCCAGCGCCTCGCGGACCAGCCGAGTGTTCTCGCGGGTGGCGGTGGTGGACGTCTCGTTGGACGCGACGGCGGCCTGGAGGGCGCCGCGGAAGGCGAGTTCCAGCTGGTAGACGGCGTCGATCTTCTCGAGCCGCGAGCTCGCAGCGGTGGCGGTCTCGTCGCTACCGGACTTCATCGCCGCCAGTGCGTCGGTGAGGGCCTGCCTGAGTTCCCCCTTGATGGCGGCGTTCTTGGGATCGGCGCGGAGGCGGGCGGCGAGATCGCGCACACGGTGGGCCGCAGCGGTCTTCGTCGTGTCCTGGTCGGCCATCTTCCCGGCCAACAGATCGCCGGAGCTTGCCATCGCTGTGTAGGCGGCATCCGACGGCTCCTGGGGTGTGATCGGCGGCAGGGTCTGAACCTCCGTGGCGGCGGTGGGCTGGCTCTGCGCGCTTGTCGGTGCCGCATCGAAGGCGAAGAGCAGTGCGGTGAGCACCGCGGCGAAAGCCGTGCCGCGGCTCTGGTTCAACGTTGTGCAGACCATTGTTCTACCTCCTTTTTCAACGAGTGCAGGTCGAGGGAATACGCGGGGGGCAATCGACCCCCCCGGCGTGGGCCGAAGGGGGCCCGTAGAGTCAGCGGTTGAAGATCGAATTGGACCCGCCGAGCAGGCCAGAGGAGCGGCCGATGGTGGAGAAGGGGCGGCGATCCAGCCAATCGCGCACCATCCCGCAGCTATCGAGGACAGCCCCGTCGTTGCGCACGCTGCCCGAGGAGAAGCCGTAGTTGCCGACGAGGTCGTGGCCCTTCAGGCGGCCAACCTCCATGCCGAGGCCGTTGTAAACCTTCTGTCCGCCGTAGTAGCACGGCTTGTCGCCGATCGTGTGCAGTCCGCTGCCGAACGACGAGAGACCCGAGTTGCCAGAGTTGAGCAGATCCATCGGACACTTCCTTTCTGACTCGGCCAGCCGCGATCTGGCCCGATCCTGGTTTTGCGTCGCGGTCCACCGAAGGGCTCCAACGCGGAGCCGTTTCCAGGGGTGTGCAGACACCGGTAGCCGACAGCAAGGACACGCCGCAATCCGCGCGCACAACCACCCTTTCGTGGCCAGCACTGCGTTTGAGGGCGAGAAATGTTTTTGCAGGTCTACTGGTTCTGGGACGCAGACGCCCGCGATTCCGGCGGCAATTACGCCAAGCTGTACGCGCCGCCGCATAGCTGTCCGTCCGGACAGATTTTCGAACGTGCCGGACACTTTTTCTAGGACGTTCAGACATCCTGACGGCGGGTTCCAGCCAAGAATCGCACTTTTTGCGAGAACCAGACTCAATCGGAAGAGCGATCTGACGCGTGTTTGCGGCTTCAGTCGCGCAAACGGCATGCGTCGCTCAGGGCTGTCTCAGGGTTGGGGTAGAGGCGGCGGGCGAATCGACTCAGCCTCAGGCGCTCGTCGGAAGGACAAAGGCATGCCCCCCATCGCAACCGTATTGGTTCTGCTAGCGGTACTGCTTCCTGGCCTCCTGTACTTCGGATTGGCGATCCGGGAGCACCGGTTTGTCGTGTCCATCCGCGACTTCTTCCCGCTGACTCGATACGTCAGCGCCAGCGCCTACTCCCGTTCGACGGTGACCGCCGGCATCAGCCTCGCGACGGTGATCCTCGCGCTGGTCAACCTCGCGCCATTCCTTGGCATCTCGCTTCTGACGACGATCGGGTCCTATGCCGCCGGTTTCATCGTCCTCTATTTCGCGGCTCCGGCCATTCTGGCGCGCAATCCGGAGAACAAGACCCTCCAATCTTTCCTTGGTCACGAGTACGGCAACCGCCGCGTGCGCTCTGTCTCAGTCGCGTTCACGTTCATTGGATACGTCGCGATCTTCAGCATGGAACTCTTGGTTGGCGTCACCATTCTGGAACCGTTTGTAGGCGATTGGGTGCTCGCGTTCTCCGTGACGTACCTCCTGTTCATCATCGGCTATTCCCTAATCAGCGGGTACCGGTCGATCGTGGCGACAGAGCAATGGCAGTTTCGCTTCATCGTCGTGGCGGTGTTGATGCTTCCTGTCTTTCTCTTCATCCTGATCTGGCGTTCTCCACAGACCGTAGGGATCGGGAAGATCACATCAGAGATCTTCGGATCCTGGAATGCGGGATGGGCGTTCGTGCTCGGCATCATCGCCATGAACCTGCCCGCGGCGATCAGCGACTCGGGCACGTGGCAGCGGCTCTGCTCAACACGTTCAGTAGATCATGCGCGGCGAGGGCTGCTTTCAGCAATCCCCTTCTTCGTGCTTCTGTGGGGCACACTCATCATCGTCAGCTGCTACATTGCGAAGGTCGCAGTCGCTGGGCACTCCTTTGACCCGGCGACTGGTTCGCTGATGGCATTCATCCTGACCTCGTTGGCGGCGAACGGCACGCTCGGCCTGCTCGTGCTCTTCGTGTTCATGCTGGGGCTCTGTGCGGCCATGATCACGACGGCGGACAGCCTTCTACTAGTGGCCGCCCAGATGCTTGTGCTGGACGTGATGGGCGTTCAACCGGACACGGTATCGCCGGACCGAGGCATCCGGGTCTCGCGGATCACGCTGGCCATTACCGCGGTTGTGTCGTTCGTGGTGTTCGTGGCGTTTCGACTCCTGCAGTTTGATGTTGTTCAACTCATCTTCGCGATCTACGGGGCGCAGCTCGCGCTCGTCCCGGCGGTTGCCGCAGCTCTGTTCCTCCACCGGCGGTTGGAGCTGCGCAAGGCAGGAACCGCGGCTGCCCTCTCGGTGCTCGCCGGCTTTTCTGGCGCCTGGGGGAGTGCCATTTACGGCAAGACTTCTGGGCAGACTGCCTGGATGTACAACGCGCCGGCCATTGCACTCGGGGGGGCAGTGTTGGTCTTTGCGGTGGCTACGCTTCCAGCCTGGCGTGCGTTCCGCAGGCCGGGCCTGCCCGATCGCCCCGAATCACGCGAGTTGGGCCCGTCGCTCGGAAGCGAGGACGTTGGGTAGAATGACCCCGATGTGCACGCCACTTGCCCCCTCGCCCTATCGGTTGCAAAACGCCGGCTGAACGATGGACGAACGCACGCTCCAGCAACTTGCCGAGGCGCTCGCGCCGTTGATTCGTCCGGCACTGCGCCGCTACGGCGGAACCCTCTCTCTTCCGAGTGGAATCCTCGGTCTGCAGTTCCGATTGGACTCGTTGGGTATTGACTTCCATATGCTCTTCGCGGAGTTCATCGGAGGCGTTGAGGCCTCATTGGAGTTAGAACGCGAAGGTACGCACCATCATCAATACGTGAAGCGCCCGCTTAATAGCTTTTCGTACGCGCTTCTGCATCCCGATGATCTCGCTCAGCCCGCATCGCTCGATCTCAACACGGTTCGCTTGGAGCGTGCTGAGGTCGAGCAACCCCTAATCAGGCTCTTCGGTCCCCCGACGACCTGGCCCAAGCCAATCCATCTGTGGCGATCCTGGCTCAAGCCTGAGCACACGATGCTCTACTACATCCCGCAGCATCAGGGCGCGGGATCGCCCGCCTGTGAGTCATGGCAGCGAGCTGTCGCGGCAGGGTGGTTCTTGTCCGATCTGCTGCGGGCCGCGGCGCAGTTCAGCCTGGCGCGTGGCCACCTCGCTTGCGATCACATCACAATAGTCGTCAACTCATTGCCAGGGCCGACCGTATGGGACCTGGATACGGAATCGAGCGTGGAGTCGCTCGCAAGGCACCGCGACGCGGCTGGCGCGGCAAGCTACCGGTTCCTTCTCGATTCACCCGCAGCATTCAAGATGACGTGTTCGGCGGTGCGCGACGGCGCTCCTCCAAGGCAGTTGCTCGAACTGAGCGCTCGTCCGGGTGCGCAGCTCTTGGGTATGAACGGCAAGAGCTATCAGTTGCTGGACGGCTCGCCCGGCGAGTTCGCAGACAGGCGGGCCGTGCTATTCATGTTGATGTCGTCGTGGGCCAGCCGCAAGGCCGGTCGGGACCAGCCGGTGCCGCTGAAAGCGCTGTATGCAGCGATCTTCGGTGACAGCGCACTGGAGAGTTCAAATGGTCGCAGCGCTGGCCTGGCGCGTAACAAGCTGCAGAAGGCGATTGCCCGTGCGGACGAGTGGCTTCGTGAGGTCTTGTACGGTGTGGCAAAAGGTACAAACGCGTTCTTCATTGGAGAGCAATCGGGTTATCGTCTGTATAACCGAGTGACTGCTACCGCAGCATTCGAGTCCGCCGTGGAAACGCCACGGCAGAATGACCCTATGGCGAAGGCACTGCAGACGACACTCCTTGAGTGTGTGCTGATGGACGGGGCTCGAGCGAGTCGCGAAGGAGTTCGAGGAGTCAACAAATCGGGCGCGGGCACCGATGAAGAGGACAACGCGTCCGATGATTGACACGGCGTCACCATCTCCCCAGGTTCAAGTGATTCAGTCGGAGACTCACGGGCGTCTCGTCTCACGATTCCTGAATGGCGAGAGGTTCAATTGCTGGATTGGACTGAGTCCCTCCACATCGTCGGTCAACCGCGCTCGCCTGGAGCAGATCGTGAACTGGGTTTGCGCACGATCGGATGACGTGCTCATCGTCGAGGGGAGCTTTCCGGATCGGTGGAACATCATGGCGGAGAAAGCGCTGCCGGAGGTGGTGGCCGAGGGCGAAGCCCGCGCTGGCCTACCTCGTTTTCGCCGACGTCTAGATGACATTGTTGCTCGGTTAGGGGCCAACGCACGCGTCCGCCTGCTCAACTGGGAAGAGACGTTGCAGACGATCGAGTACAAGCGGCTACGGCACGACCTCTCGGCATTCATCACGGTGACCCCACGATTCGCAATGGCGGTTGAGGAGGCATCACGGGATTACCTTGAGCGGCGTGGCAAGCGGTCTGACTTGGATGATGCCCCACGCCGCCGCCTGTGGTTGCAATACATGGTTGAAGAGTTGGCCATGTTCATGTGGTTGTACCAGAGCGGGTACATGATTGAGGTGTATCCCGGGCGCGATCTCGAACTCATGCAGCTGATCTCAGAGGGCGCATTTCCCGGGATTCCTGTCGCGTGTCCAAATCGCACCCATATCGGCATCGAGGTGTCAGAGCGGTGATCAGGCCCGGGAACCAAGGCGATGTTGGCGACGTACTGCGAATCCTCGCGGCATGGCCAACCCACTATCTTCGAGATGCGTATCCCCTGGTTAAGGCAGACTTTCTTGCGCTTCCGAGCCGCGTGTTTGAGGAAGACGGCAGACTCGTAGGATTCCTGGTGTGGGTTGCACATGCATTCGAGATGGAACTGCTGTGGATGGCTGTTGATCCGCAGAGCACGCGGCGAGGGATTGGCCGACAGCTTGTCGTTGCTGCGATGGACACTGTTTGCACCCAGCAAGTGGTATCGCTGAAGACCACCGACCCGGACACCGTTCCAAACGGGTCCACACTCAGCGCAGCTGGGTTTCGCGAGACGGTGGGGTTTTTTCAGCACTTGGGCTTTCGGATTGGGGCAAGGCTGGGCGGGTACTGGGGAAGTGGGACTGATGCCATGCTGCTATTCAAGGAGCTTCGTTAGGCGTCAGAGATGCAGGTCACAACGCTTGTGCGCTCCCTGAGCGCCGGCTATGTTGCGTGTGCCATCAAATCGAGAACGTCCCCGTACCACCGCTGCTGGAGCTCGACCCGCTCATGCTGCCCGAGCCGCTGCCGGACGCGGAGGACGATCCGGACATCGATTCAGAGGTCGAGAATGAGGACGACCCGCTGGATTTGCTCCCGGACGATGAGCCGCTGCTGCTGGACGAGCCGCTTGAGCCGCCCGATCGCTACACGCCGCAGGCGCGACGAAGATCTTGAAACTGCTGGGCGAGTCGGTTGCACGACAGCCACCACCTCTCGACGTCCTCGGCGGTCGTTCCCTTTAGATGCCCAGGCAGCACCCAAGCAAGATCATTGCAGTACACGGGTGGGAGGGGCACGTCGCCGCCGACGCTGCCAAAGCTGTCCGTGTAGCCATGCGACTGTCGAATCGCCTCGCCTTGGATCCACAGATGCTGGAGACGCTGCTCAAAGCGACCGGCTGCTGCACCCGAGCGAAGGCGGGCGCATTCTGCTGTGGATTCGCGCCTGATGTCCGCCAAGGACGGAAGACCTCCGCGGCGAACTGTCTCTTCGAGCCACTGATCAGGAGTCCCGATTGGAGCTTCATCGCCGTGGTGCGTGAGCACCAAGAACGCAAAGCTCCGGTCTCGAGATGCGATTGCGCCCTCGAGGCGGTCCTTCCACGGTGCAAACGATTCAGGGATTACGAGCCTCTCAAACATTGAGGACGGCAGGTCAAGACACACGTGGGCCAGTTGGCTTGCCAGGGTGAATGCCCGCATGGCGTCGCTGAGACCAACAACGTTACCGATCAAGTGTGCGCCGGCGCTATAGACCGCGACGCGTGGGTCGTACAAGCGGTCGACTCGAAGGTTGGATGCCACCGCCATTTCGACGAGGGCATCGTCCTTCGGCAGCCTCGATGCAGCAGCGATGTGCATCGACAGCTCAGCCGCCATTGCCTTGGCCTCGAGCAGCGCGGACACGGAGAAAGGCACCCTGCACGCAATGGTTCCGTCGGGCCACGCGAAGCGCGTAAAGAAGATGGGCCGCTCTTTGGCGAGACGACCATCATGGTTGAACCGCATTCCGGAGCTGAGCTCCCAAGCCCATGGCCGCGTTGGCCCATCATCGCCGGGGCTGAGGGAGTTGATGGTCTGATAGTACGTGTCGAAGTAGTGCGCTTCAGCCGCTCGCAGGTGTTCGATGATGCGCCAAAGCTGGGTCGGATCATCCGCGACGCGTGCCTCCATTGCCTCGATGGCTCGCACCAGCCGCACGCGGCCTGCCAGCGTCGAGATATGGTCACTCCAATGCTGCAGTTCGTGAACCAGAAGCGGCAATACCCGCACGCCGATCGTGGGGTCTGTGCCAGCAAGTGCGATCCGGAGATCGTCCGAGCTAACCGTGCTGAGCTCAATGTATTGGGCAAAGGAGTCGTAGAACCCGACCGTCGTCATCGCGGGGAATGCCCGCCAATTGCTTCCGGTGAGGCGTTCCTGTCCGAGTGGGTGGCCTGCCATTCCGGACTCCTATGCCTTCAAGGGGGACTGGTCGACACTGTGCTTGCGCCCATCGGGGTGACCTCCCAAATTCCGCGAGGGGAATCCGATTTCAACAGGCCCTCCTTCACCATCGTGTTCCTGGCCCATTGCGGCGTTCCGCCAGCGCGGGTTCTCCGGCCCCGACGCGAGTGGCTCGAATTCAACCGATTGGAGCTTGGGCTTCATGATTTGGCCGACCTTCTCCAGCACGTCAGCGGCCTTGCCCGAGCCCCCCATGCTCTGCAGCACCCATAGGATGGGCTCCCGATACGCGGCCTCCGGGGTTCGGAGGCCGTTGCGGAGCCTGCCAAGGTTTCGCCGGGCGGTCTTGGTCTCCTCGTCCTCCTCCTGCTCCGCGACAGCGGCGATGGTCTGCCACTCCGCACGCAGCGCGGCCACCTTGTCGCGGAATGCGATCAGGATGCCGGCCCGGGGCGAGGGCTTCCTTGGCCCGGTCATAGTCGCGTCCCTCGAAGGACCGCGAGCCGACCTTGTTCACCAAATCGACCTCGGCGTCGATCTCTTCCAGAAGAGACTCAAAGGCCATGCATGGACACGTCTTGTGGGTTGTTCTGATTCACTCCTCGGTCTCCTCATCTTCCGTGGCAGACTCTCCCATCCGGTACTTCACATCGTAGTTCATGACAAAGTCCACCTCTGACACGGAGAGTCCGAGCACGTCCCCCAGCCACAAGTCGATCCTGTCGATCAGGGCCTTGCTTCGCTTGGGGATGATGCACTGCACAGTCAGGTCGTCGTGCTTGAACTTCATGCGGCGATGCTCGGAATGTGCACGCAGGTCGCTCATCAACGCCCGAGCGAGGGTGTGCGCCTCTTCCATTTGTGCTTCCGACAGAGAGCCCAAGTCGAAGGGGAAAGTCTCAACCTCCCTCCGGTTGAGGTGCCTGCAATCAGAGAACACGGTAACGAACCAGTAGAACAGGTTTGAGTTCAGACAGCACAAAACAGCGTCGGCTTCGCCTCGTGTCCGAAACGTCAGCTCTTTGAACTCTGAAGGTGGACGGCGATCGCCCTTTCCGTCTCGCACCTCGGGCTCAAAATTCAGAACCTGGAGAAAGTAGCCAACTTTGCGAGAGTAATAGATCGAGTGCTTCCCATTTCGGGTGATGAACTCCGCCATGCGACGTCGCGGCGTCTGTAGGCGAGCGATGATGGACCGCTCAAACTCGTAGTTGAGCTTGGGCAGTGTGCCGGGAACCAGACACGGTGCTGACGCCACATACGACAGTCGTTCGAACAGTGTCGGTCGCTCTGTGGCTGCCCATTTGTGGTATCGCGTGGAAGCGAGAGACGGCGCGGCCTCGCCTGGAGCAGCAAGATGGATTGTGAGGCGAATGTGCTCTAGCCCGTCAAACAGTCGTGACGGCCTGTCGTCGTAGGCGCTGTACCACAGCGTGCGTGAGGTGAGCAGGTCTTGGAGCGCCTCATAACGCTCTGTTGAGATCGAAGACACCGGCACGATCATTCCCAGACGTCCATCGCGGCGCAGCAGACGCAGACACTGCTCGATTACGAGCGCATAGAGGTTCCCCGCGGACTCCGTAGAGTACCCCTTCACGGTGTAATCCTTCAGTTCCTTCAGCTCGATGTACGGGGGATTGCCAATGATGGCACAAAAGCCACCGGTGGCCATGATTGCATGGAAATCGACGCTCCAGTGGAAAGGCTGATATCGCGCGTGCCACCGATCAAGAGCGCCCTCGCGGTCTACGCGGACGCCGTAGTCGCCAGCGAGAAGTGTGTTCAGCGAGCACTCGAGCGTCCGAAACCGCTGGCGGAGCCCCTGCTTGATTGCAGCGAGTGCGACAGCATCTGTGTTGTAGTCCGTTTGGGCGCGGCGGAACCGCTCGAACTCAGTGGCGGCATCAGTGGCCTCCTCCGAGATGCGATCGAACTCTCCACCGAAGTCCAAACGGCCCGCAAGAGCGGAACGCACGGCGTCAAGATTGGCGAACCCAACCAGCGTGTTGCCGGCTCGGATGTTGAAGTCGATGTCCGGCAGCGGCTCGATCCGCTCAATCAAGCCCTCCTCTACCTGAGCGACAAGCTTCAGGAACAGCCGAAGTTTGCATATCTCACATGCCTCCTCCATGATGTCCACGCCGTAGAGGTTGTTGACGATGATGGACTTCAAGATGAAGTAACGGCGGTTCGGATGGTCCCCAACGCGGTCCAGGATGCGGCGAAAGTCCGCGAACGTGTCCGGGGCTGGGGCGCGCCCCTTTCCTTCGCCAGCCGCCGCGGCATCTCGGGCCAGCGTGTCAAGGAAGCCACCCATGCGGTCAAGGCATGCCTCGTACAGCGGCTCCAAGACATTCAGGGCCGCGAACAGGAACGCCCCGGAACCGCAAGTCGGGTCGAGCACGGTGACGGACTCGACGGCCCTCCACACCGCTCGGAGAAGGTCCGGCCCTTCGCAGCGCTCAACGACATCCGCCGCGAACTGCCGGATGTCGAGGTTCTGGGTTACCAGGTCGTTAACTGTGGACACCTCTCCGGCGGCGAGTCGTTTCCGCAGATCCAGGCACCGCTCCCGCCTGGCGACATGCTCGCGCCACGTCTCGGTCGGCAGGCCGAAGGGGGCTGTGGCCGGCTTGTTCCATCCGCTCCGCTTGGACACATCGCCAACTCCGACCGCGATCTTCGCCGGCAGCGGCATTGCGCTGCCGGCGTCATCGATAACGCCGCGCCGGACGGGCTCGTGGATGTAGCGGTCGGGCTCATTCTGGAGAAGCCGCCAGACGGAACCGCCGGCGGTCGGGGCGTTGGGCGGCACGAACGCGATCGTGCAGCTCGCCACCGCCTGATCAAGGATGTAGGGGATGATCGTGTTCTGTGAGATGTACCCGGTGATGTCCTCCTTGGTGTAGTAGGCACCCATCTGCTTCTGGTTGATGTACTTCTCGAAAATGTAGCCGAGAACATCGGGGTTGATCTCGTTGTTCTCGCGCAGAGGCCGCTCGTCGAGGTGCCACCGGTACTCGTCGAAGAACTTGAAGAGCTTTTCGAACGCGGTGTCCGGGATCTGGATGTCGCCGTACCGCTCCTCGATCTCGTGGATGTCAAACAGGCCGCCGTTGAGGTACGGGATCCGGCCGATCATCGCGTCCAAGTCCTTGGAGCGCTGGCCGGGCTTTGTGCTGAGACCCTCGTGGAACAGGCGCAGGAGAAAGTGCTGGTAGAACGTCCAGAACTTGTCTTTGCCCTTGGTGGACTGAAGGCGGGTGAGGCGGTTGCGCAAATAGCCACGATCGCCGTCGAGTAATCCCTTCTTCTGGATGAAATAGCAGAACATCAACCGGTTCAGCATTACCGAGGCGTACCAGTCGCGGTCGGCGGCGACTTGAATGCCCTCGATGAACTTGTGGAACGCCGCGTGCTCCTTCTGGAATCGCTCGAAGAACTTCTTGGTGACCTTCTCCACATCAAACGCCGCGGCGACCTTCGCTCGCACGTCGGGAAGGGTCGTGGCGTCATCGTCGTCAAAGGCAATGGCGAGTGTTGGCAAGACGCGCTGCAGAATCTGGCCCGTGGGCTGGCCCTTGAACCACTCGTAGGACTGCTGACTGGCGGGTTTGCCGGGCACGCGACGGACCCACATCCAGACCTGGTGGCGACGATCTTTGTCGGCGAAGATCACGAGGTGCTCGTGGGCGGTCTTGGCGAGAACGCGTTCGATCGCATCGCGGCTGGCGCGATCGGGCACACGGCCACGGGCATCAGGAGTGCACTCGAAGACCGCGAAGTTGCGCTTCTCGGCAACGGCTCCGAGACGGAAGGCGTGCGTACCAACGGGAATGTCGATCGCGTGGTCGTGACGATCCCAGCCCAGGTGCTCGCGAAACAGCGCCACGAAGTCATGCTCATCGAGCAGGCGACGAATAGGCTCAGGATCGATGGCGGTATGGGTCATGGCGGATGTGCCCCGGGCATTCAGGAGTGCGCGTCGAATAGCGATGGCAGAGGCGTGGTGGAATGGTTGGATCGAGTTAATGGCGGTGTGCAGGGTGGGGCCATCGAGGCGCCCTTTCGCGTGACAAGCCGCCAACGTAGGTCTGGGCCGCGCTCTGCTTCGCCGGACTTGGCGAGGCCATGCACGGCCGCTCTGACGCGTCCACCGTTGATCCCCAGTGTCGTGATGAGTTCTGTGACCAGCATACCGCCAACTGCAGCGGCGGCTTGAAGCGCGGTCTGAACTCGGTCGATGTCGCTGTCTCCGGGGTTCGCAGCACTGTCGGCCGACGCAATCGATCGACCATTGTCCGTGACGCCCAAGACAGCTGGATGCTCAGTACCGTTGGCCAGGTGCGGCGCGAGCATGCCGTCAAAGAGCTTGGGTACCGGACCGGCTTGAAGGGTGAGCGTGTATGTGGCGGGCCGAGAAGCGATGGGCATCGCCCGTTCTCTCGGGATCGGGGTGACGTCCGCACCAGGAACCGCAAGCAGTGGCGCGAGTAGATCGCGGCCTGCCAGTGACATTGGCGTCCACGCGGCACGATTCGTGATTTCGCTCTCAGTGGGCTCGTCGAACAGCTCGCGCAAGTCGTCAATGACCCGCAGCAGTATCAGGCGCACACCCTCCTTGGTCAGGCGATGCGCGGTTCCAATCTGCTCAAGAGTTGCCTTCACGCCGCTTCCACCTAGTCCGAACCGCTGTTGCACGATGGCGGCATCGCGGGCGGGCAGACCTGCCAGGACGGCAGGGATTCGCGCGACTCGCTCTTCGTGCAGCATTCGCTCAAGAGGAGTGGGGGCGTCGTCTGGCCGCTCATTCAGCATGCGTCGGAACGGCGCTGACCGGTCGTCGAACGAGCCGATGTGCCGCACAGCGCGGAACACGCTGGCGGGCTGAGTCGTCCTACGAATCGTCAGCAACTCGAGCAGGCGGCGACCACGCCACTCTCCCGAGGTGACGGCAAGCCGTTCGGCTTGCCGCTCGCATTGCCGGAATATCCGGCACCGATGACTCCGACACTTGATCAAATCGGTGTAGACAGGTGCGAGTCGTCCGATCCATTGCATCATCGCCTTTGTGGCGTATGTTGAAAACTGCGCACCGTGGTCAGCGTCGAACTGCTGGGCAGCCCTGCGCAGCGCGAAGAACGCGACTGCGGCGGCGTCCTCCTGTTCCATCCGTCGCGGAGCGAACTTCTTTGCCGCCCAGGGGAGCAATGGCAGGTGGATCGTGAGAAAGGCGTTCAGGTCCGCATCTGTCTGAGTCTGCAGCCAGCGCCGGTGCAGCGCGTCGCTGAGCACCCGCCAACGGGCACCTCGAAAGAAGCTGGAGAACTCCGGATCATTATCGAAAGAGGTTCTGAGCCGGGCAGACACGTCCGACAGCGTCGTTGCGTCCTCTGCTTCAAATTCAATCGCGAGTGCCTGAATCCTCGCGACGACTTTGTCAGACGGAACCCGACTGGTAAACGGGTGCTCGCGATGTCGCAGTCGCTTGCCCGAGGGGCCGACGGCGGCCCATTGCCAGCACTGTTGTCGGAGGTGTTCACAGAAGTAGATGGCGACATGCTCCACCGCCTGCTGAGACAGCTGAGATTCGATGGTGCGGAGGAGCTTCCGATCGGTCAACTGTTGGGGCGTCAGTTCGCAAGTGAACGCCTGAACCCCTCGCTTGTGTGCAATCCGTCGGAGCGCAAACGACGTAGAACCTGCGATTGCTACCGCGTCGCCGGATGCAATGTCCCATCCCAACTCCTCGATGAAGAGGTTGCGGAACGAGTGGCGAGCGAGATGGTCCCGGACGCTTTGCACGCTTACCCCTGAACGAGGCCGAGGGAACAGATGAGGCGAGGTTGGAGGTCTCGCCTCTGGTCGTCCGGCACCGTGAGCCGTCCTTCGGCACGCATGGCTACGACGAGAGAGGCGAGGTCTTCATCTGCGATACCGCTCTTGAGCTGGCGGTTGAGGGTTTCGGTCGCTACGGGACGAAGGGGCGAGCGGTAGACATCCTCGATCGCTCGCTTCAATTCATCCGTGACGAACAGCGTGCCGGCACGCTCCTGCACAAAGCGGTTAAGCCGGTCGTAGACCCTGAACCGAGCGCCTGACCGGCCACCCAGTTGGCCGCCGATTCGCTTCTGCTCTGTCAGCAGGTGCGATGCTCCCGCCGCCACGGCCTCGTGATGCCACGCCCGGCGCGGAGCCGGGGGTGTGCCTGGCGAACAGGCGGCGGCATCCAGAATTTGCCTCTGGGACATGCTGACGACCTTACCCTCGGGATTCACCCGAGCGAGTGCGTCCACATCATCACCAGTCCGTACATAGACAATCGCGCCGGGGCCGAGGGCATCCGCTGGCGACGCTTTAGCGGTGTAGACCACATCTGGCAGCGCCGGCACTACCCGCTCCAGCGATGGGTCTCGTTCCTTGGCATCCTTCCAGATTCCATAGGCATACGACGCGAGGTCCGTCTCACCGCCGTCTGCATCGTTCAGGACGCCCGACCGTTCGTTGTAGAGGTCACGGATTATGGTCTCCGGAGCCTCGTCTTCGAAGAACGCTTCGTCCGTTCCCACGACCTCCGCATTCTGCCGCAAGCGGGCACGGATACGCGTGCGGAGCCGGATGATTGTGTCCACACCTTCTGCCGGCATGAAGCTGTAGCAGAGTATCGTCGGAGACTGCTGCCCAATGCGGTCGACGCGGCCGGCTCGCTGGATGAGCCGGATGATGGCCCACGGGAGGTCGTAGTTGACCACGATGTGGGCGTCCTGCAGGTTCTGGCCCTCGCTCAGCACGTCCGTTGCGACGAGCACGCGAAGTTCTTCGCGGTCCTGGCCGGGACGGCGCAAGTTGCTTCTGGGGCTGAAGCGATACGCCAACGATGTGGGGTCTTCCGAACTGTTGCCCGTGGCCGCAGCCACCCTCGTCACACCGCGACGTGCCAACTCGCGCACAAGGAAGTCCGCGGTGTCTGCGTACTGAGTGAAGACGAGCACCTTTTCATCCGCGTGCGTTGATTGGCACAGCGTCGTGAGCGCGTTGAGCTTTGCATCCTCGGCATGCCGCCAAGGACCGACCTCGTCACAGATGGCGAGGAGGCGGTCACTGTCCTGGCGGAGGTGCTCCGACAGGTCGCCGGTGAACAGACCAGAGGGAAGCCAGCGGAATCTGCCTGCGTAGCGGTCTCGGTAGAGGGCATACAGTTCCGCGGCTTTCGCGCGGATGAAATCGCGAGTCGGGTGGCGGGGCTCGGAGACGGCGGCGACGGGGTCTTCCGTCTCGCCGTTCTCGCTCTCGAACAGGGAGGGTTCCGCGTCGCCGTCCGTCTGAGAAGGATCGAACTCGCCGAAGTCCGACTTGCCAATCGGGAGTGGGAGCCCGTTGTCCAGCGCGTGCTGCGCGAGGGCGTTCCGAAGGATGTGGCGTTCCAGTGACAGAATGAAGGAACCGCCGCTGCTCTCCAGCCGCTTGAACAGGCCTACTCGACAGAATCCCATCATGCGCTGGCCGGCCCTCGACAGCCCATCAATTGCTCGTTGCTCCTCGGCGGTGATGCCCTGCGGAATCGGATCAACGAGGTAGTTCTTGAGACCGTAGCGCGGCAGATGGAGGGTGCTCAACGTCTGAACAACGGCTGGAGAATACAGCGTGGCATACTGGTCGGTCGGGTCGTTCTCCCTGCACTCGAACTTCACGACCTTCGGGACGCGGTCGGGGAAGTAGTTGCGAGTCCCGTCAGCGAGCGTGAGGTACTCACGGCCGTTCGCGCCGTCGCGCTGGGCGTAGTGCTGACGAATGAACCCTCGGGTGCGGCGCACAAGGTACAACTGCATCAGTTGCCGCCAGTCATCCGGATGGATGCTCTTCTCGAACCCGTCGATGGTGTTCGGACGGCACTGGTGCCTCCGGATGAACTCGGTCTCGCCAATCTCCTCGACGTACTTCTCAGGCTGACACGGCAGCGGCTGGTCGGGCTCCACGAAGAGGCGCAACTGGCTGGCAAGGTCGCCGTACGACTTGTTGTACGGGGTTGCCGACAGCATGATGACTTTGGACTCGTTCTGAGCAAGGTACTCCCGAATGGCGAGATACCTATTGCCCTGACGATTCCGCAGGTTGTGACTCTCGTCGATGATGACCAGCCTGTGGCGGCGCAGCTCCGGAAGTTGCTGCTGCGCCTGACTGATCGGCGCGATCGTCGCCCGCAGGCCAAAGCGCTGGCGGTAGTCGTCCCACATGCGCTGCAACTTGGGCGGACAGAGAATCAACGTCTCGATGCCCAAGTCGTCCTCGAGCATTCGCGCCAAGGCCGACGCCATCATGGTCTTACCGAGGCCCACAACGTCGCCCAGGATCACGCCTCCGCGCCTATTCAGATGCTGGGCCGCCAACTGAACAGCCTTCGCCTGATACTCGAAGAGAAGACCGCGGAAGGCCGCGGGCAGGTCAAAAAGTGCCACGCCCTCGCGTGCCTCACGGCAGAGGTGATAGGCGATCTTGAGATACAGCAGGTAGGGCGACAACTGTTGTTCTGCCGCCCAGCTCTGGTCGATGATGTCCGCGAGCTCGTTGCTGATATCAATGCAGAACCGGTCGTTCCAGCGGTCGTCAAACCACTTCGCCAGCTTGACGCAAGCATCGTGATCCAGAACGTCGACGTTCAGCTCTCCCTGTTTGAGGAGGCCCGGCATGGTCAGGTTGCTGGAGCCGAGGAATCCGATGGATGGACTGGTGGGGTCAGATCGAAAGCAGAGATAGAGCTTCGCGTGCAATGGGTGGCGCAGATACAGCTTCGTCCGAACGCGGCGGGACCGAAGCTGGCCCGCAAGCCGTCGAAGCCCAAGCTCATCCTCGTTGGAAGGAACGCCACTGGCGAGCTGTCGCCGGAAGTCCTCCGCGATCTGCTTGTGCAGCGTGCGCGCCGTCGCCTGGTCAACCAGCTCGTCCGTTGGAGTCGCTGAATGGAGAAGTCGAATCGACTCCTCAGGTGTTCGATGCATGCCGACCAGCAGCCGACAGCAGTTCTCGTCCGTTCCGGACCAGTGGTCGATCGGGGAGTCCAGCAAGCGCCAGCCTCGGAGATTGAAATACCCCACGCAGAAATCGCCCCTCGCAGCGCTGGCGAGTGCCTCGCGCAAGCCGTCGCCGAGGCGGGTCTCGATGTTGTCAAAGATTCGTGGCATCGTCATTCCTCAAAGTTTGGTCGCACATCGGCGTGAGCGGCCAACGGACTGTGCTCCTGCCGAGAATGCCGTGGTCGTTCGCCGAGAGCGACCGCGGCATCACGGGAGGTGGTCAGCGGATGCCGGAACGTAAGAGCTCCAGCTCGATTTCCTTGTAGCAGCGGTCGTACACGGCTGGGTTGCGCGCCATCTCGTCGGGTTTGGACTTGTTGTCCCGATACTCCTGAACACAGATCGCAACCAGGCCGTCGATAACCTTCGGGAGCAGCTCCGTCGAGGGCGTCTTCCATTCGAATACGCCGCGCGTCAAATCCCAGCGGACGTTGGCTCTGAAGGCCGCCAGCATGACCAGCAGCCATCCGGTGTGGATCTTGTGGTCCATCTTCGTGCCGAGGAAGAACAACGGCGTGTCCTTGTGCGCGGCTGAACCCGCTCGAACGCCTGCCCGCTCGCCTTTCATCCGGCCGAGCTCGAACGCGGGCTTGAGCCGTTTGCACGCCGCTGGCGTCGCCCGGGCAATCGAGTCCATCAGTACCAGAATCTCGTGGATGTGCGGAACGACAAGGGCGATCGGCGAGGGCCGCTGGTTGGCGTCATCGCGGAACGCGTCGAGCATCTGTTTCTGCTGGCGATAGAGCGTGCTGGGATGCTTGCGGCTATCGAACCGCTGGCAGTTGAAAAACATGATCGCGCGGATGATCTCCGTGATGTAGTAGTTGCCCGGATCGCCCTGCCTGTAGGCGATCTCTTTGTGACCGGGCTTCCCCTGTAGCGCCTTCCGGATAGCATCGAACTGACCCTCGAGGTTCATCAGACTTGGGTCATCGACCTGCCGGCTCCGGTTGAGCCCTTCGGCCATCGCCGGCACCTTGTCGGGGTCAATACCCTCGAAGAGATGGAGGCGAACCCATACTTCTTCAAGCGTCTGTGGGTTTTCCGCACGCTCTGAGTACTCGCGAACCGCTGCGTAGGTGTGTCCGCCGTTGCATAGCCCATGGGCGAGAGGATCGGACATGGTGAAGCGCAGACGGCCACCATCTCGCTGCCGCTCGTATTCTCCGACGGATGCGACGAGCAGATACAGACCCTGGTTCTTCAGAGCGAAGTCTGAGGGTGCCTCTCGCAGGGTGTCTTGGATGCCGCGAACGACGTGACCGGTGAGTACGTCTTTGGCGCTTCGCGTGGGCACGCGAGGATTGACCGCAAGCCACTCGTCTAGGTCCAAGTGCTTGACAAGCTCATCCGCACGGATGAAGCAGGAACCGACCTTCGAACTGGGGAGGCCCGGAATTCTGTGCGTTCGAAAGTCGTCAACATGCACCAAGAACTCGACGGGCACGGGGCGATGCGCTGTGGCGCTAGCCATGTGAATCTCCTGAATGTTCGCGGGCGGCGGCATGCCGCGACCCGACTTTGCTTCGGCGGCCCCGCTCTCGCGAGCGAAAGGCGACCACATGAGTATACCACGCTGCCGCTGACTGTGTTCAACAACCCGTCGCCCGATGCCCCATCAGGTAGCGTGCCTCATTGAGGGCCAGCCGCCCCTGCCAGCCGGAGTGATGACCAAGAACCCCCTTGGCAGCGGGTATTCGAGCAGTTTCGGGCTGGCGAAACGGGGGATGCGAACGCATCGAACGATGGGCCCTTGCCGCAACCAACCCGATCCACCGCTCTCCGCCGAGAGCCGAGAGTTTGGCGTGCGCAATGGGGCCCCAAGCCGCCTTCCGCGATGCGGCCTACGCCAACGCAGCAAACCAGAGAGCGCGGTTCGGCGTGGCCCAGCCTACGAAACCTCGCGGATTCCCGCGTGGATTTCGCGTGGCGCCGAAAGGGCCGTCCCGCCCCGATCCGTAAACGAACAGGTCCGCCTGCTTCAAGCCCCGTGCGGAGTGACCGGCATCCGCTTGTCGGTCTGATCCCGACGCCACAGCGGACGGGATGGCTCGGACGACGGCATCGACATCCGCCTCGGCAAAGCCGGCGCCGTGACGCTCGTGCAGTGCAAGCACTGGAAGCGGCGGCAGGTGGGCGTCCAGATCGTGCGCGAATCGCTCGGCGTTGTGACGAGCGAAGGCGCTCAGTCAGGCATCGTCGTGACCTCGGGTCAGTTCACGGCCGAGGCGACCGACTCTGCCGCGAAGAATCCGATCCGCCTGATCGATGGCCGCGAACTCGTGCAGATGATCAGCGATGTCCAAGCATCAGGGCGAATTGAGACAGAGAGAATCGAAGAGGATTCTGAATCGGCACGTGCATCCGCGCCGATCTGCCCGCAATGTGGCGCTGTGTTGATACCGCGCACCGCCAAGCGCGGCGTTCGTGCAGGCTCCAAGTTCTTGGGCTGCTCGACGTTTCCCAACTGCAATTACACGCGGGACATCGCGACGTATGGCTCACCTTTCGTTTCCCCGCGAAACAGGCGGCCACGGCTCAAACTTCTACTCGCTAGCGCTGACACAATACATAGCCGTGGTTATTGCTGAATGGTCGCCGCTGCCAAGGCCCGCCGGGCGCAGGGGCGGCGGCTGACCCACGAGTTCGCCTGGTCTAGACTGCCCCCAGGTCGTAGGGGACCATCACGGGATGAGCCGCCGGTACTCGCGTCGCGGGGGCTGATTTCGACCAGGATACGATTCTCGAGGCAGATTCATGCAAGAAGCAACGATCGTCTGCCCGAACTGCAAGACCGAGATCAAGCTGACGGAGTCGCTTGCGGCACCGCTCATCGAATCCACTCGTCGGCAGTATGAGCAGCAGATCGCCCAGAAAGACTCCGACATCGTCAAGCGCGAGGCCGCGGTCAAGGAGCAGCAGGCGGTTCTCGCCAAGGCTCAGGAGTCCATCGACGAACAGGTCGCAGCCAGACTGAAAACCGAGCGTGCCGGCATCGCCGCGGCCGAGGCGAAGAAGGCCCGCGACGCTGTCGCCGATGACATCGCCAAGGCACACGAGGACAAGGATGCTACCGAGGCGCTGCTAAAGGACCGTGACGCGAAACTCGCCGAGGCCCGCAAGAACGAGCTTGAACTTCGCCAGGACCGTCAGCGACTCCAGGAGGAGAAGGAACAGTTCGAGCTTGAGAAGCAGCGGGCCATCGACGCGGAGCGGGCGAAGATCCGTGAGTCGGCGCAGAAAGACGCCGACGAGCAGGCCCGCCTCAAGATCGCCGAGAAGGACAAGACCATCACGGATTTGCAGACCAAGCTGCAGGACGCGCTGCGCAAGGCCGAGCAGGGATCGCAGCAGCTTCAAGGCGAAATCCAGGAGCTTGAGCTGGAGGCCATCCTCCGCGAGAAGTTCCCGCGGGACACCATCGAGCCGGTCGCGAAAGGCGAGCACGGCGGCGACGTGCTGCATCGGGTGTTCGGCCCATCTGGTCAGCCATGCGGCACGATCCTGTGGGAATCGAAACGCACGAAGAACTGGAGCGACGGCTGGCTCGCCAAAGTCCGCGAGGACATGCGCGCCGCCGGCGCCGAAGTCGCCATCGTCGCATCGCACGTGCTCCCGAAGGACACCGACACGTTCAGCCTGATCGGCGGGGTATGGGTCACGTCGTTCAAGTGCGCCATTCCCGTCGCCGTGGCGCTCCGACACACGCTGATCGAGATCGCGGCGACCAAGACGGCGGGCGAGGGGCAGCAGACGAAGATGGAAATGGTCTACCAGTACCTCACCGGCCCGCGGTTCCGGCACCGCGTGCAGGCCATCGTCGAGAAGTTCACCGACATGCACGAGGACCTCGACAAGGAGCGCAAGACGATGACGCGGCTATGGGCGAAGCGCGAGGAGCAGATTCGCGGTGTGATCGAATCCACCGCCGGCATGTACGGCGACCTTCAGGGGATCGCCGGCAAGACGCTCCAGGAGATCGAGGGCTTGGAAGTGAAGATGCTCGAAGGTAGCGACGGACCGCATGTGGCCTGAGCGCAGCACTGGACAAGGCTCGAATTAGGAGGCAACACGCGACCCGTGGAGATCCAGTCGGTCAACGATCTGCTCACTCCCGCCGGGCTTGGCCCGCCGGTACTCCGCGCGCTCGTTCCCAACGTTGACAACTACTCCGTGCTTCTCCTGCAACCCCAAGGACACATCGAGGCCAGCGCCGCCGGTGTGCGCCACCAGGACCGTGCACTTGCCCTCAACCAGTTCCGGGGCTTCTTGAATGAGGCTCGCACGAACAACGCCGCACTCGCGGTCACTCCTGAGTACTCACTGCCGTGGGAGACCCTGTCAGAGGCAATCCGGGCGGGCAACACCCCTGCGGACGGCTCGCTTTGGGCACTTGGTTGCGAGAGCATCAGATACACCGAGCTTGAGGCTTTGAAGCGGGATCTTGCCCCTCATGCCACTGTTCTCTTTGAGACACTTCTGCCGGACGACCACCGGTTTGTCGATCCACTCGCATACGTGTTTGTTGCACCTCCAACGGAGCCCAACGGTGCAAGCAGGCTGGTGCTGCTTGTCCAGTTCAAGACCTGTCCGATGGGGGACCACGGCCACTTCGAGGTCAATGGAATGCAGCGGGGAACCCGCGTTTACCAGTTCGGCGGCGATTCCGGAGACCCACGCCTGCTTTCTCTGATTTGCTCGGATGCGTTTGAGTTCCTGGACCCCGAGGCTGAACAGGTCTATGACCGAGCCCTTGTACTTCACATCCAGCTCAACCGACAGCCACGTCAATATCAGTACCGGCAGTACCGCGACCGCCTCTTTCGCTTCGGCGGGGGCGCTACCGAGGTGCTCTGTCTCAACTGGGCGAAGGACGTGCGCGAGGGATGCGGCGGCGCCGCGCAATGTTGGAACAACATTTCCGGTTCCGCATGGTACCTCTGTCCTGACACATTTGACGATCAGGACGCGACTCTATCTTTCAACCACCGCAACGGCCTGTACTATACGTGGTTCCAGGCGATGCGGTCCCACGCACTCTTCTTCAACTACGAACCGGGAGTCTACCTGATCACGGCGAGTAAAGTTGCCCATCGCGGCGTCCCGGCTTCACTCTCTCGGCGCCGCGGACCCCAGCTCACTGCAATGAAGACTTGGGATGCCCACGCCTCTGCCTGGGTGCCGCATCCCGGTCCAACAGACGGCTTCGCGACAGTTGTTGCGGAATGTGGTAATGCGCAACACGACATTGCGGAACTGGCAGGCGTCAATCCGTTCAACGCCGAGCGTGTTCTGGCCCTGTGCGCGGGAAGTATCGGCACTGACGCCAATTGGCATCACCTCCAAAAGCTCGATTCTTGCGGTATCCAGGCGTCGGAAGTCATCCGCCGCATGACCTTCTGTCAGGACAGCGATCCCGACGCACGGCTGTTTCGCATTGGACGACTCAGGCGCTGCGGGCGGCTCTGGGACATTCTGAGCACTCACGCCCACCTGCCGCCCGCACTTGACGATCTCAAAGGAGGCTTCCGCCTCGAATGGGCTCCACACCAGAACGTCGTATCGTCAGCCGGTCGCCGAGCTACGGCCATCTATATGGGTGAAGACGCAAGCGACACTGACATCGAGGCCGTCGGGAAACGGATGGCCGAGTACCTTCAGAGGGCTTCGCCCAATCCCGATGCGGGGATCGAGGCTCGGCAAAGGCTTCACCTCTGGTATCGCCAGGGCAACGGAGCGATCCAGCTATTCGACCGCACTCGCTACCTGAAGATCGACGAGCCTCGATCTGGGTCAGAATTTGACATCGCGAGGGCATCATGATGCTCAACATTGGCCAACTGCGCGAACGACTTGCGCTCCGCTTCCCGGACGCTGAACAGGTCGAGGAATTCGTAATCCGATTCACTCGCAAATCGAACGGCCATGCGTTCGCTCTGTACTACGTCGATGTCGGTTCGCATCTGCCTACTACGCGTGAGGCGCTCACAGACTATCAGGATCGGGTGATAGGAAAGCGGTACTTTGAGGGCAAGAAAAGCCTGCAGTGGAGTAACTATCTGTATTTTGTCGTCAGTGCCGAGCAGGCGCGCACCAGTGCGATGGAAGAAGCCAAACAGTGGATAGAGCTGGATCGCACCTATGCTCGCAAATTCGTCATTACTGAGAGTGAGCTGGATGCTGCGTTCGGGGCTCCTCCATCGGCATCGCCGGACGCACTGCCAGAAGCCAGCATTCACTCGGTGTGGCTCGCAAAGCTGACGGAGGTCGGTCTTGATAAGGCGGTACTGAGCGATAAGCCGCTTCCCAGTCGATTGGCACTGATTGAAACGGCGTCCGCAACACCTTCGCCCCCGCCTACAGTGCCAACGCCGCAGCCATCCCTCAGCCCGCTGCCGTTTCTGAAATCGCTTCAGCTTGCGAAGTTTCGAGAGTTTCCTCTGCAACGCGACTTTGCGTTCGGCACAGTGAATCTCATTGTCGGTGCCAACGGATCAGGAAAGACATCGCTCCTTGAGGCCATCGAGCTCCTCTATTGCGGAAGGAACAAACGAAATGCGCACGCGGACGGCGCGTACGACATCGCGGCGGTGTTCGCCGATGGCAGCAAGGAGACTGCGACGCATACCCGACCTCAGAAGACGTTCAGGCAAAGGAATCTGCACTGGTACGGGCAGCCGGAGGTGAAGACAAACAACCTATACCTGAGTTTTGCACTGTTCAACTTTCTCGATACCGACGCAGCAGTCGGCCTCGCGGAATCGACCGCACGGCTTGACGACGATCTTTCCAATCTGCTCGTGGGGTCCGAGGCGTCCAAGACGTGGCGTGAGATCGAGCGACTGCATGACGCCACAACAGCCAAGCTCCGCGAACTGCGGCCTCTTGAAACTCAAATCAAAAGCGAGATCGTCACGCTTGACGCCCGTCTCAAGGAAGCGGGTAGTGTCAAACAGGAGTCAGACTCAATACTCACGCGGGTCGAGGACATGGTGCGCCGTCTCAAGTGGCCGGCGCCGACCAAGGACAAAGCAGAGTTTCCCGAACTTCTCCTCGAATCGCTTCCGGAACTGGAGTCATTGGCGATGCAGGCCGCCGCGTTTGAGTGGGCGGCGTCTCCTACGTCAGCCGATGGACTGAAGAAGTACAGCAGCGACGCCAAGAAGGCATGCGAAAGGGCGGAAGCAGACATAGAGCGCCTCGAGGAGCATCGAAAGAAGGAAAGGCGACTCGTAGATCAGGTCCGCCGTTTCCAGAGCGCCTTGACGCTGATTGCTGACGCGGCGCGCGTGGTGGACGCCGGCCTGCCCGATCGCGCAGAGGAACTTCGCAAGCTGCAGAACGCCGTGACATCCCACGGCGGATTGCTAGCCGGCTCCGATGACACGTTGCTGACCGTGCTCGCGAAGAGCCAGCCTGAAGCGACTGTTGTCGCACTCGCCGCGGCTGCCAAGGCGGCGCGCACGGCTGCACAAAAGGCAGTGAACGCCGCGAAGGAAGAGCACGCATGCTTCACACGGCTCCGCGATCACTCAGTCAGCCTGGCGCAACAGCTTCGCGACATCGCAGCCCAGATCCTCCAGGTCAGTCCCCTATCCGAGGAGTGTCCCCTGTGCCACACTCAGTTCGCCCCCGGGGAGTTGGCCAAGCACATGCAGCTTGGCGTGGATCAGCACGTCGAAGCTCGCGGACAAGTGTTGCTGTCGCAGTTGCGGCAGCGCGAAGAGGCGCTGCGCCAAGCCGTGATCGTTGAGAATGCGTCAACGTGGCTCGGGAAGTTCTGCGAGCGGGCAGCGATCGATGGAGCGGTCACGGTCGTGGCCACACTGTCGAAGATCGAAGGAGCACGGCAGGCGCTTGTCGAGGCACAGCGACGACTTGAGGCATTGAATAAAGAACTTCAAGCTCTGGAGTCCCAAGGCCTACCCGTTGCCATGTTGGATCAACTCCTCGTGGGCTTGCGCGATTCCGGTCACGCTCTGGCCGATTGGACGAAGGAGACCATCGACCAAGTCCGAGGTACGATCGAGCGCGACCAGGCGAGCGCTGCCAGGACGCTGGAGGAGGAGCGTTCCAAGGCCGCGGCACTTCAGCGATCGCTTGAGGCAGGTCTGGGATTGGGGGAGTCCAGTACTGAGAGCCTGAAAGTAGCGGTATCCCAGCTCAAGGAGCGCCGCGCAGTAGCAGACAGCCTTCGGGAGAAGCTCGGCACCCTGCTCAAGTCGTTTCCGTGGCCGGGAGACAGACCGCTCTCCGAGCTGGTAGTTGAGACCGATTCGATCCGCAAAGTCGCAGCGGAGTTCCAAGCCGTGCTTGGCAGGGAGCAGCAGGCGAAGACCATCTTCGCGGAGTCCACAAAGCGGAGGGAACAACTCGCCAAGCAGCTGGCAGAAGTAAGCCCCCGCATTGAGCGATTAGTCAAAGCTGGCAAGGCACTTGAGGCCATTCAGACGAACCACTCCCTGACCGGTGCCATGGAGGCGGCGCTCAAGCGGAACCGCGCGCAGATCGAGATGATCTTCGGCCGTATCCACGCCCCCGCAGAGTTCTCAGGGCTTGGCGGTTGCCTTTCCACGCTTGTCAGAAAGAACCGCGCAACCGAGGCCACACTCAGCGAGATCAGCACCGGTCAGCGAGCCGCTTTTGCCCTGTCGATTTTCTTGGCTCAGAATGCACAGTTACGGGCGGCCCCGCCTGTGGTTCTGATTGACGACCCGATCGCCCATGTCGATGATCTAAATGCGTTGTCGTTTCTGGACTACTTGCGCGAGCTTGCCTTGGCGGGCAGTAGACAGATCCTGTTTGCGACTGCAAGCGAGAAGCTCGCCACGCTCTTCGAGCGCAAGTTCGATTTCTTGGGGGACGGCTTCCGTCGCCATGACCTACGCCGGTGAACATCACCATTGGTCATGATGACGCTGGCAATATCGCTCGCCGCCAGATTTAGCTGACGCCGCGCCACGGACGCAAACATCACGCCGCCCTAGCCCTTGGCGGCGCCAGCGCTTGATGCCAGCCCTTCCGTCATTGCGGACGCACCCAGTGTCAGCCGGCGAGCTGCGCCGCGCACGGATCAATCCTGCATTCGCGCTGCGCGGAACCGCCGGCGACCGGTAGCGGTCAGTGGCTTTGCCTTCCTCCGCGTACGGCTCGTTCGGGCCGCCGGCGATTGGCTTGCCTGACGGCTTTCAGTCGCGGTGCTTAGGCCGTCGCCGCCGCGCTGCCCGTCTCCGAGTCATGCACGCCTCACGCCGGACCCGCCGAATCTGGCGCCCTGCGGGGCCGGTCCGTCATTCGTCCGTTACCGCCGCACGGGACTCACCGGCGTACCGCCTAGTCGCGGCTGGTGTTGTGTCAGTTCGCGTTGGTCGCCGGAGGATGGAACGTATCGCACGCATCCCCGGCACACTTCGTCTTCGTCTCGGGACGTGCCGACGACGCACACTGTCTCGATCGAACGAAGTGATGTGGCAGCGAGGGAACCGAGTGGTGGAACTGAGCCCCAGACGGACGAGAGGGTCCACCGAAGGACATCCTCCCAGATCGACCTGCGGCCGGGTGCCACCTGCTCCTGCCCGCAACCCGCTCCACTTCACGGCCCAACGTGGCGCTGAACGGTTCTATCATTGCGCGACTCAGACCCGAGGCAGGATCATTGACTTGTTCGCAAGGAGGTGCCATGAAACCCCTCTCGAAGACAGCAGGATCCGGATCGCGCTCACAACAGAGTCGACCGTCGGCGAGTCGAGACGCGCGGGCGTCGAGGCCCGCGCCAAGTGTCCTGGGCCGCGAAACAGGTAACGGCAGGCCGGGATTGCTGTTGCCGACTGCATTGCTCGACGAACTGCCCAATCTCGCGCACCCGCGTAAAGTGGATCTGCTGGATCACAAGCTCGCGCAGATCCTGGTCAAACAGAACGGGCGCTGGGTCGCCATTGACTGGGAAGAGCTCTCCAGCCTCGACAGCGAGGCGATCTTGATGCTTGTCGACTGTGGCTTTATGGAAGCCCGGGCCATCGTGTCGGCTCGTTGGAACTCTTGCGCCACATGGACGAGAGCGGAGTGCCGCGTCAGCGGTGACCACGCTTCGGCAGTCGCTCGTTTCGTCAAGTCAGACGTTCTGCATATGAGCGAACCAGTCGACGGCTCGACAGATCGAAAGAGGTACCGCTACGACATCGTGGCGATCAGGTTGACGGACCAGGGCGAGATTGCCCGAGATGTCCTGCTGAAGAAGAAGCGTCCGCACGTCATCGAGTTCATTCGCGGCTTCGATGGGAATAGCCGCCGACGAGTCCCCGGCCAGATCTTCGTGGAGCGCTCCCTTCCTCCCATTGGGGTGGATTCAATCCGACACGATGAGCCAGACGGGCTCGAGCACGACGGAGGCGCGCGAGGCATTACTCGGACCGGAGTCAGTGCGGCGGCGATTGCCGGGGTGGAGCCTGCTTCGATCGGTTCCGAGGCTGCTCCAAGCACGAAACCTGCTGCAGGGCTTGCATTTGAGACGACATGCCAGGAGGACGCCAAGAACCGTGGTGATGGCACCAAGGCGTGGCGGGTCGCCAAGGAACGTGGGGAGGAGTACATCCGCAACCACCCGTTTCCTGGGGTCAATGAGCTGGCTCGACGGAGCCGCTGCCATCCGGAGACCATGAAGAAGGCGATAACGCAGTCGGAAACTCTGCGTCGTGCTCGAGTTCAGGCTGAACTAGGGTCAATCGCAAACGAGCCTTTGCAACGTGGAACTCAAGCCCCTCAGCTTGCGGGCTGCGCCCACGGCGCGCCGGACCGATCGCCGACTTGCGCACCATCGACGCAAACTGACCTTTCCTCGCGGGCAAATCCGGCCACCTCTGTTGACCCGAGTACGATCAGCATAAAGGAGGGCGCGGCCCGCCTCATAAGCGTCATTCCCGGCATCAGGCTTGACAGCGCAATGTCGCGAGTATCTCGCGAAGCGAGCGCGGGAAGGATCGAGTGTCTTAGGGTCCCTTACAGCGCAAAGCGGGAACTCATTGAATCTAGCTTTGGCGAATGGCTGGCTTGCGAAATAGCCGACCCCAAGCGGTGGCGAGCAGCGAAGTGCCTGCAGGGTAAAGGGGACGGCTGAATTCTGCGCACATGGCGCGGTGCAGCGCGGTGTGGGAACCGCGCTGGCTGCCAAAACTCGCCAAAAACGGGACGATTCTGGCAACGCTTGCAATCGGCAAAGCTCGGTCCTAGCGTCGTTTACGCGTTCAGGCCCAGGCTTGGGACGGCATGGCATGCAAGAGGTCGTCGGTTCGATCCCGATCAGCTCCACTTTCCCCGATTTCCAACTGAATCCGCACTATCCCGCCGCTTGTGGCTTCGCGATGGCCGTGCCCCCGGCGCGCTCCCCTGCGCCGTGGCCCGGCGTGTTGGCGTAGATGAGCCAGTACGCAACCGGAATCACGAACAGCGTAAACACCGTCGAGGCGAACAGCCCGAAGATGAGCGACCACGCCAGACCCGAGAAAATCGGGTCGATGGCGATCGGGGCGGCGCTGAGCATTGCCGTGCCCGCGGTGAGCAGGATCGGCCTCAGGCGCACCACGCGGCTTTCCATGATGGCGTCAAACAGCGACCGGCCGCGCTGCAGCGAGAGGTGGATGAAATCCACGAGGATGATTGAGTCGCGCGTGACGATGCCGGCCAAGGCGATCATGCCGATCATCCCCGTCGCGGTGAAGAAGATGGGATCCGCGTAGCCGCCGACGTTGCCGCCCGAGAGCACGTTGAGCAGCCAGAAGCCGGGCATCACGCCCAGCACCGTGAGCGGAATGGCGAGCATCACGACAGCGGGAATGGCGAATGAACCGGTCTGCGCCACGAGCAGGATGTAGATGCCCGCAAGCGCCACGCCGAATGCGATGCCAAGGTCGCGGAAGACCTCGAGGGTGATCTTGAGTTCGCCCTCGCCGGTGAAAGCGACGTTGATGCCATCGGGCACGGCCCACGCCACGCCCCCGCCGGGCCTGATGAACGAACGGCCGTCGGCGCTGCGTGGCTCAGCCTGTGCGATCCAGCCGCTGCCGGCGCGCTCCGCTCCGTCGGGCATCGCCTCAAATGCAGCGCGATCGGCGAGAAGATCGACGACCACGTCGGCCGGCGGGCGGCCGGCGGATTCGGCCGTCACGTATACGACCGGCTCGAGATTCTTGTGATAGATCGTCTGCTCGACGCGCAACACCTCCCACGCGCCGATCTCGGCCAGCGGCGTCATGGAGCCGCTCGCGCCGCGCAGCCGAATCTCGTTGAGCAGGCCCCAATTCGAGCGCAGCGGCCGGGGCAGACGCAACTCGATCACCACCGGCTGGCGATCGTCGGGATCGCGGATGGTGCCGGCCGTGGCGCCCTCGACGGCCAGGGCGAGGCTCTGCGCGACATCATCGACGGAGATGCCGTTGATCGCCGCCTTCTCCCGGTCCACGACGAAGCGCCACTTGCCCTGCGGCGCTTCGATCGTGTCATCGACATCGACCACGCCTGGCTCGACTTCAAGCCGGCCGCGCACAGACCGCGCGGCGGCGATGAGTTCGTCGTATGACGAATCCGCCTGGCCGCGCACCTCGGCCACGAGCGTCGAGAGAACCGGCGGGCCCGGCGGCGTCTCGACGATCTTGAGACTCGCGCCGTGGCCCGCGGCGATCCGCGTCCACGCGTCGCGCTCGCGCAGGCCAAGCGAGTGGCTCTGTTGCGAGCGACTCTTCTTGCCGACGAGACCGAGGCGGATCTCCGCCACGTTGGCGCCCTGCCGCAGGTAGTAGTGCCGCACGAGGCCGTTGAAATCCATCGGCGAGGCGAGGCCGACGTAACTGGTGAAGTCAACCACTTCCGGCACCTGCGCTATGGACTCCTCGAGGTCTCGCACCGCGGCGTCGGTGCGCTCGAGCGTGGTTCCCTCGGGCAGATCGAGCACGAGCAGCAGTTCGTTCTTGTTGTCAAAGGGCAGCATCTTCAGCGGCACGGTGCGAAACGCCGCGAGCAGCATCGCCGCGACGGTGAGCACGCCCATGACGATGAGAAAGACGGCCGCGTTGCGACGAGAGTGCAGCAGCGGCGCCATCAGCGGATAGAACAGCCGGTAAAGCAGCGTCTGGCGCACGGCAGTGATGTCGTGCTCGTCAACTTCATCGGTCACGGCCGTCGCGGTCTCGCCGCCGTAGTGCCGGCGCAGCCCGTGGTACGACAACCACGGCGTGATCGTGAATGCGACAAGCATCGACATGAGCATGGCGACCGGCACATTGAGCGCCATCGGGCGCATGTACGGCCCCATCATGCCGGTGATGAACATCATCGGAAGAAAGGACACGATCACCGCCAGCGTCGCCGTGATCAGCGGCGGCCGGATTTCCGACACGGCTTCAAGCACGATCTCGCGCGTGGCGCGTCCATGCAGTCGAAAGTGCCGCACGATGTTTTCGACATCCACGATGGGATCGTCAACGAGCAGACCCAGCGACAGGATCAGCGCAAAGAGCGTCACGCGATTGATCGTGAATCCAAAGAGCAGGTTCACCAGCAGCGTCAGGCCGAACACGACCGGCACGGCGACCGCGACGATCAATGCCTCGCGCCAGCCCAGCCCGATCGTGAGCAGCGCGATGACGATGAACACCGCCACGCCGAGCGCTCCGATCAGTTCGTTGACTTTTTCATCGGCGGTCAAGCCGTAGTTGCGGGTGATGACCAGCTCCATGTCGTCGGGGATAATCGAGTCGCGCAACTCACCGGCATGGCGGATAATCTCGTCGGCCACCCAGACGGCATTGGTGCCCTTCTTCTTGGCCACGGCGATGGTCACGGCCGCGCCGGATAGTTCCTGCGGGTCAGCAGCGCCCGTCGCGGGCGCGCCGATGAGCGATCCCGGCGCCGCCGCGTGGTGCCCGAAGTCCCTTGCGGGCCCCCAGCCGTGCCGGACGTAGCTGGAGATCTCCGCGGCGCCATCGCTGATCTCCGCCACATCCTTGAGAAACACCGGCCGATCGTCGAACAGGCCCACGACGAGTTCGCGCAATTCGGCTGCGCTGGAGAACGCCTGCCCCGCCTCGACGCTGACGTGCTCATCGCCTCGGTCGATCGCACCGGCCGAGGCGGCGACGTTGGTCACGGCGATGGCGCGCTGCACGTCCGCCGGAGCGATGCCGTAGGCAGCCAGGCGCGCCGGATCGAGCCGCACGCTGACCTGCCGCGACTCGCCGCCCACCACGTAAGCCCGCGAGACGTCGCGCTGCGTGGCGAGGCGCTCGACGATCTCCTCTCCCACGCGGCGGAGCGTGAACGGATCGGCCGACGGCCCGGTGAGTGTCATCGTCACGATCGGCACATCATCGATCTCGACGGGCTTGACGACCCAGCCGCTCACGCCCGGCGGCACGAGATCGATCTTCTCATCGATGCGTTTGTAGAGCTTGACGAGGCTGCGTTCGCGGTCTTCACCCACGAAGAATCGCACGGTGATGACGGCGCTGTCGCGCCTGGACATCGAGTACACGTATTCGACGCCGTCGATCTGGTAGAGAATCTTTTCGAGAGGTGTGGCGACGAGGCGCGCTGTCTCCTCCGCGCTGTGGCCGGGGAAGGCGACGTGAATGTCCGCCAGCGGCACGACGATCTGCGGGTCCTCCTCGCGCGGCGTGAGCAGCTGAGCCGCGACGCCGAGAAGCGCCGCCAGCGCGATGAGAATGATCGAGAGATTCGAGTGCAGAAATATGCGAATGATCGCGTTCACGCCGCCGTGATGGTGCGCGGCGGCGGGCGCAGGTGCCGGACCATGGCTGGAACTCGGCTCGCCGGCGTCAGTCATGCTCATCGCTCCGGCTGTTCACGAGCCCGGCCCGCGATCCGCCAGTGCCACGACTTCGCCGGCCCGTAGTCCCGAAAGCACTTCGAGCGCGTCACCCGGCATGGCGCGGCCGGTGCGCACGGCGCGCCGCTGGAGGTGGTCGTCGATCACCACATCAACCAGTTCGATCTGCCCGACGCGCCGCACCGCCTCGGCCGGCACGACCAGCACCTGCTCATCCTCGAGCGGAATAAGCAGCCGGCCGAACATGCCGCTGTATACGCCCTCGGGGCACGGGCCGGTGACCTTGACGAGAAAACTCCGGCTGCCCGGCGCCGCCTGGGGAACGATCTCGCTGATGATCCCGGTGCACTGAAGATCGAGCGACTCGACCTGCACATCGACCGGCTCGCCGACCTTGAGCCGCTGCGTGAGCGACTCTCGCACGCTCGCGACCAGCTGCATGCGCGTGGGGTCGTAGAGAGTCACCATCGGCTGGCCGGGCGCGACGGTGTCGCCCTGCTCCACGAGTTTGTCGATCACCACGCCGGAGATCGGCGAGCGGATCGTGGCGTAGGCGAGGATCGTCTCGGCTTCGCGCTGCGCCTGCTCGGCGCCGAGCAAATCGCCCTGGGCGGATTCGAGCGCGGTCTGAGCCCGGTTGAGTTCGAGTTGGTTGGCCGCCCCGCTGGCGAAGACCTCCTCGAGCCGATCGAACTCGCGCTGCGCCTGGTCGCGCCGCGCACGCGCGGAAGAGACTGCGGCCTGCGACTGCTCCAGTCGCGCCTGGAGGTCTTCGCTGTCGAGCGTGGCGATGACATCGCCGCTGCGGATCGCAGCGCCGGCGGTCACGTTCATCGTCTCGATGCGGGCGAGCAGTTTGGAGGCGACGGTCAGTTCGTGCACGGCCTCAATGGAGCCGACGGCCGTCTCGACGAGCGGAACGGCGATGGAGACCACCTCGACGCGCGGCCGATCCCCCGCCGGCGGCAGCGAGGCCGACGGGCCCGCGTGAACGGGGCCGCCGATCTTCGGCTCGAAGGAACCAGCCAGCCACAGCAGCAGCACGACCACCGCCGCCAGAAAGGCGAGCCCCAGCGCCGAATTGCCCAGCACGGCGAGCAGCCGGCGCGAATCGCTTCGGCCGGCGCGCTCTGGCGAAGGTGCAACCATCTTCATGCTCCCGGCGACCCGCTGCGGGGCGGCTGCCGCGTCAGCATACGCCGACTTTGGCGATTCGGGCTCGATAAGAGGACCGGCCGGAGCATGATCAGGGTAAAGTGCTTGACGGCCTGCAGCCGGTTCGGGTGCAGTCCCGAGCGCGCGTCGAACCGCCGGCGGCCCGGCCGCGTCTATAATCGACGACTGACGCGGCGGCGGGCGCCGGCCGGCTGCTCCGTCAGTGTGTCGATGCGATCCTGCAGGATGGCGGCGTCCCGATCAATTGGGCGAGCGATCTTGACTGGCCGAGTCGGCACGGTACATTTTGCGGCATTTCGCGGCCAGGGGTGGATCGCCTCCCCACCGGTCGCACCCCGTGTGGGGCGGTAGCTCAATTGGTTAGAGTCCCGGACTGTCGATCCGGTGGTTGCGGGTTCGAATCCCGTCCGCCTCGTTTCTGAAAACCTTGCTGAATCCGTAGGTTACGGATACCTCCCGACGGTCGGGGGCGCAGCTCGAGACGATTTCCGCGCGGTGCGCGCACCGCGCTGGAGTTTCGGGAGGTGCCCCGTGCCCAAGACCCCGGGCTATCGCAAGCGTCACGACCGCAACCAGGCCATCGTCACTCTCACCGACGCCGTCACCAAGCAGCGACGGGACTACTGGCTCGGTGAGTTTGGCACGCCTCAAAGCCGCGAGATGTACCACCGCGTCATCGCGGAATGGGAGGCCAACGGAAGGCGGCTCTTCGAGGCTAAATTCGAGAAGCCACCCGCCGGCGGCGAGGGCGAGGGTGACGGCATCACCGTCTCTGAATTGTGCGCCCGCTTCTGGCGCACGCGCGGCGCCCACCTGAACAAGCGCGAGCAGGACCATCACAAATCGCTGATCCGGCTTCTGCGACGGTCGTACGGCTCGATGCCGGCGGTGGCATTCGGCCCGCGGCGCTTGCAGCGCTTGCGCGATCAAATGATTCGGGATGATGAAGAGCACGGGCGCCGCGCGTGGGGCATCACGTATGCGAACGCCCAAGTGCGTCGGCTGTGTCGGCTCTTCAAGTGGGCCGCATCGCAGGAACTCGTCACGGCGAGAGTCCGCATGGAACTGTTGTCGGTTGATCCGCTCAAACCCGGGCGCTGTGCGGCTCGCGTCGGCCGCGTCGTGAAACCAGTGCCGGTGGAGGTGGTCGAGCAGACTCTTCCGTTCATGGCCAGCCCCGTCGCTGCCGCTGTGCGGCTCCAACTGCTCACCGGCGCGCGGCCGGATGAGGTGCTGCGCCTTCGGCCGTGCGACATCGATACCACGGCCGCAGACGGCGTGTGGGTGGCGAGGCTGGAGCGCCATAAGACGCAGTACATGGGACACGACCGTGTGCTCTTCCTCGGGCCGAAGGCGCAGGCCGTGCTGACGCCGTTCATGAAGCGCGCGGCGGAGGCATATCTCTTCCGGCCCGCCGAGGCGAACGCGGAGCGCCGGGCGGCCCGGGCGGAGGCGCGAAAGACTCCGCTCTCATGCGGCAACCGGGCAGGCACCAACCGCAGGGCCGAGCCGAAGAAGACAGCCGGAGAGCGCTACGACGCGCGGGCGTACTACCGCGCGGTGCAGTACGCCTGCGATGTGGCGTTCCCTCCTCCTCCGCCGCTCGCCAAGCGAGACGACGAGACGCGAGATGAGTGGCGGAGTCGGTTGATAGCGGACAAGTTGAAGGATGCTCTCGACGCTTGGCGGAAAGAACACCGGTGGTTCCCGTACCAACTCCGCCACACGGCTGCGACCCTCTACCGCCGCGAGCACGGTCTTGAGGCATCTGCCTTGGTCCTTGGGCATGCCAGCGCCCGGGTCACCGACGCGGTCTATGCGGAACGGGACCAGTCGAAGGTCGCGGAGATCATGCGGCTGGTGGGGTGAGACCCGAGTCGCTGACCGCCTACTCGGCGCGTAGTGGCAGTTCAGGTTGTAGGACCAAGGCGCGCCATCAGGGAGCAACATGCGGTGCTGGCTTCGCCCGCCGCAGCATGGACACTGACAATAGAACGTGGAGTACCCGTTCACCGGCTGTCTTCGTGAACTGGTCGGTAGTCCATAGGCCGTGGCATACCTCGTTGCGAATGTTCAGACCCTTACTGTGGGCCAGCGTTGCCAGCAGGTACATCCGTAGTTTCTCGCCCAGGATCTTCTTCACGTCCTCGTCGCGCTCCAATGCATCTTGGAGGTTCTTTGACTGTATGACCCCCCTCCCACTCTGGAACGGCTTCACCGTGGGCTTGCCCGCATGGTGGGCAATGTTGACCACTGCCCGCTCAATCTGCGGCACCAGCACGTGAATGGACTGGATGAAGTCGCCCATGATGTGTGCCTCGACCGCGCGCCGGATCAGCGGGATTCGATCCTCGGTGAACAAAGGTGAGAGACGAACGAAGTCCACGACGTGCGCCGAAGTTAGTCCGTTGGCGAATAGGTGATCAAACCCCCAACTGATCCACGGGGCGTGGAACTGGATATGCCGTGATGTCTCATGAACCATCTTCCCGTCCGGGTCGCCAGCTTCGTCGCCGATGTTCGCCTTGATTTGCCGCTCGTCAATGATCAAGGGGGGAAGCAATGCTCCGAGTGGGCACTCCCTCGCGAGTTCCGCGATCTGCGCCAGGGCCTGCTGATCCGGGATGAACTCCACCGCCAGCCGCAACAGGGCCACCTCCATGCTCCCGCCTTCAGTGAGCATCGCGCAGAACTTGTCCACGTCTTCCTTCGTCACTTCGTACTCGAAAGTCATGGGTGCGAGTTGCTTGACGGCATCAGGAGCCCTCTGCTCCGCGTCGAACAGAACCCGCTCGGCTTCCTCTCGCAGCCCCGCTTGGGCATACGTTTTGCGCGCCGTCTCCAGAAACATCACGCCAGTCATCGCGTCACCGATCTTCGCGCGGCGCTCGAATGCCTGTCCGACCGCCCGGAGGATGCGAACCCGATCCTCAGATCTGTTCTTGCGTTGGTAGTAGGCCGCGAGGCGAAGGCCGATGCTCTGCGGGCTGTGGGGGTCAACATCCCATTGACTGCCGGGCGTGGTCATCTCGGCGAACTTTTTCTCCATGCGTTCAACGATGCTGCGCTCCAGGTCTTCGGGCAGTTCCGGCCCCTTCTCCGGCGGCAGCAGGTTGTCGAACAGGTAGCAGTAGGTGCCGAGCTTGTCATCGCGGGCTGTGCGATCAACGTAGTCGATGGTCGCGTCCACTGCTTGCCCGATGCGCACCTTGTCTTTGATGCTCAGCGCGAGCCTGAGGGCTCGTCCGACGCCCTCGCGGGTATCGCCCCATGACGATCCATCGTCCAACGTTGCCGCCGCAATGTAGTTGTCAATGGCAAGCCGGGCGAACTCAATCACCGGCTTTCCCTTCGTCACGAACTTCGTGGTGTCCCACACCAAGTCGGCGTATCGCGCCTTCAGCACCGGATGCTTCGCGTCACGGGCGCGAGTGGACCAGTATTCGATGACCGCCGCATCGGCTCGCCGCAAGTCAGGGCGGCACCGCATCCCGTCGCCTTCACGCAGCGTCATCATCGGCTGGAAGTAGGTCTGCCACGGACCGCCGTTTGCTTCGTGAGTGCTGAAGTCGAATGCCGCCCACTCTGCCCAAGCTGCTTGCTGCACCCCAGGGGCGAGCGCATTCCAGTCGGGCACCGCCCTTTCGACGGCATGTTGAACATGCATTACTTCGAACGTGTCGATTCGGGCGTCGAACTCGGCTAGGACCGCGGCGACTTCAGGCGGGGGTGTCAGTGGCATGCATGATTATCCCGCGTTCCCTCCCGTTGTGTCGGGTATGCGAGCGATTGCGCAGTGGAGCAACTGCCACGAGACCGGTCGAGGGTGGTGGCCCAGATCACGCGGCTGGTCGCGCGATGCTGGGCACCCCGGCCGACCGGCGGCCGGTGATTGGCCGGCCCGATCCTTCGGGGTGATCGAGGGGGGGATCGAATGGACCGCCTCGCCTTATTCCGGTGGGAACCGCACGAGACTACCGGACGCGCCAGCGCACCTGCGCGACGTTGTGGGACCGGTTCGTCTTTTCGCCGCCACCCCCTTGGCCGCCGCGAAGTCCAAGGTTGACATGGTCGCCCGGTGACATCCCACTGATGGCCGGCACGAGGACGGATTAGCCGCGCGAGAGTTACCGTCGCATCACAATTTCGAAAAAAGGTGCGCGCCCGAACGGCTCTCCCAGTGCGGGAGGGCCGTTGTCGCTTCGGTCCCGCGCGGTAACTCGAGTTACCGAGTTACCACCCGAAAGCCGTGTTGAAAATCGCTCATCGCAAGTGGCTCAACACCGAGCCACACCGGTGAGGAGTTTCGCATGGACGGGCAATACTTGACAGGGAAGTCGGGCGACACGAGCACTGACGCGCTGGCGACGGAGGAGTACATCACGCTCTCCCAAGCCGCGAGGCTGGCACCCGGTCGGCCATCATCCAACTGCGTCTGGCGGTGGTGCCGCGAGGGTGTGAAGGCGGCGTCCGGCCAGCGTGTCCGGCTCAAGCATATGCGGTTTGGCTCGCGCATCTACACCACGCGTCAATGGCTGCATGACTTTGGCCTGGCTCTCGCCGAGGCTGATGCGGTCCATTTCGATCGGCCAGAGCGAGAAGCACCCGCCGCTGAGGCCCGCTCACCGCGGCGACCCTTCCGTCGCAGACCCCCCCGCAACGCGATGCACGAGTCGCAGCGCCGCCACCTCGAAGCCGAGCAAGAACTCGAGGAGGCGGGTCTGTGACGCGACGACGCCCTGCCAAGCCGAAATCACGCCAACCTGCCCCTCCGCACGACTTGCTTGCGAGCGTTCGCAGTGCACCAGCCGGTACGCGACCGGATGAACCCGATGCCGACCTTCCAGGGGTTGCCGTAGTGGAAGTGCAGGTCGATCTGCCGGACTTCTGGCGCGAATGGAATCGTGCCCGGAGAGCCGCCGGAAACCGGGTTCCAGCGCTTCTCGCACGTCGCCGCCGCTCACGCCTGCTGGTCGTGATCGCCGCGGAGGACATTCCCTGCCTGATCACGGCCATTCGCATGGTGCAGGAGCGGCCGGACTGATGGAAGCCGTGACACAGAACGGCGCATTGGTCCACGACGGCATGAGCCGGCTCGACGCCGCCCGAGCGTACACAATGCGCGGATTTCGATGCGTGCCGATCCCGCTGCGCAGGAAGGGGCCGGTCGACGCGGGGTGGCCGGACTTGCGTCTCGATGACGCCGATCTGCCACAGCACTTCAGCGGCCGCGGCAACATCGGGCTGCTGCTGGGCGATCCGAGCGGCGGGCTCACTGACGTCGATCTCGATTGCCCGGAGGCGATTGAACTGGCGCCGCAGTACCTGCCGCCGACGCTCGCGATCACCGGCCGCGCCAGCGCGCCCAATTCGCATTGGTGGTACCGATGCCCGGGCGCGGTGACCAGAAAGCACCACTTTCCCGGCACGAAGAAGATGATCGTCGAGATCCGCAGCACCGGCTGCCAGACCGTCGTCGGGCCGAGTATCCACCCATCAGGCGAGGCGTACGAGTGGCTGACGGGCGATCCCGCGGCCGTAGAGCACGAAGTGCTTGCCAGAGCGGTCGAAGGGCTCGCTCGGGCGGTTGCTGCTCGCACCGGCGCGGCGGCGCCTGCGGCGGCGCGTCCGGCGCATCGCGCTGCCGCTCCCGCCGACGAGGCGCTGCTCCGCCGCGCCACCGCCTACCTCGACGCGATGGACCCGGCGATCTCCGGCCAGGGCGGGCACGGCACGACCTACACCGCCGCCACCGCGATGGTGCATGGCTTCGGCCTCGAGCCGGAGATGGCGCTGCAGCTACTGCTCGAACGCTACAACCCGCGCTGTGAACCGCCGTGGAGCGAGAAGGAACTGCGACACAAGGTCGAAGACGCGGCGACCAAGCCGCATGAGTTGCCCTACGGCTGGCTGCGTGATGCGCCGCGTCCGGTCGCGCCGGGCCGCACGCACGCCGACGCCGGCTGCACACCCAACGGCAGCGTGAAAGCGGAGAGCCCGAGCACCGAAACCCGTGCAACACAAGACGATGCCCCGGCCAGCGGCGATGATGCCGGATTCGTGCCCCTCGGGCAGCGTGATCCCGAGAGCGGCCGGCTCGTGCTGTCGCCGAGGCGCACCCTGCCCACAGCCGAGGCGTTCGTCCGCGAGTTTCACCAGCACACTGAGGGCCGCACGGTTCACTCCTACGGCGGCGTGGTCATGCTTTGGCGCGACAACCGCTATCAGCAGGTCGAGGACGAATGGCTCAAGCACCGGCTCCAGCCCTGGCTGCATGCGGCGCTGCGGTACGTCTACAACAAACAGACGAGGTCGATGGAACTCGCGGACTTCGAGTCGAACCCCACCACCGTCAAGCAGGCGCTGGACACGATCCGTTCGTTCGTCCACCTGCCGGCGTCAATCAACGCCCCCTCATGGCTCGACTCGCGGACCGATCGTCCACCCGCGCTGGAGATTCTGCCCTGCAAGTCGCTGAACTTCCACATTCCCACGGGTCGCATCTTCAAGCCGACGCCGGCGCTCTTCACCATCAACGCGCTCGATTTCGACTACGACCCCGATCCTGAGCCGCCCGAGCGGTGGATCAAGTTCATGGAGCAGCTCTTCGGAGATGACATCGAGTCAATGGAGATGCTCCAGGAGTGGATGGGCTACTGCCTCACCGCCGACACCTCGCAGCACAAGATGCTCCTGCTGGTGGGGCCGCCGCGATCCGGAAAGGGCACGATCGGGCGCGTGCTCACCCGCCTCGTCGGCGCCATGAACGTGGTCGGTCCGACCACCAGCAGTCTCGCGGGCAACTTCGGGCTCCAGCCGCTCATCGACAAGTCCCTCGCCATCGTTTCCGACGCCCGCTTCACCGGCGAGAGCGTGGCGACCGTCGTGGAGCGGCTGCTGTGCATCTCAGGCGAGGACACACTCAGCATCGATCGCAAGTTCCTCGGCTCCATCAGCATGAAGCTCCCGACGCGGTTCATGTTCCTCACGAACGAACTGCCGCGTCTCAACGACGCCAGCACCGCGCTCGCCCGCCGCTTCCTCGTCCTTCGGCTCACGAACAGCTTCTATGGCCAGGAGGACACCACGCTCACCGATCAACTCGTCGCCGAACTGCCGGGCATCCTCCTGTGGGCGATCGAGGGATGGAAACGACTGAGAGAGCGCGGCCGATTCGTGCAGCCCGAGAGCAGCGAGGACGCGATCCGAGACCTCGAAGACCTTGCGTCGCCGGTCAGCGCCTTTGTGCGCGACTGCTGTGTCGTCGGCCGGGGTCACCGCGTCAACGTCGATGATCTCTACCAAGCATGGAAGCGGTGGTGCGAGCAGGATGGGCGCACGCTGATCACCAACAAGCACACCTTCGGTCGGGACCTTGGGGCGGCCGTCGCCGACATCAAACGCAGGCGAGGGACGGGCATGGTGTCGTTCTACGAGGGCATCAGTTTGCGGGAGGGCCAGTCATGACTCGAATCACTGCCGCGCACTGTCACGGACTGTCGCGTCAGTTGCCACTGTACTCAACATCGTCTCGCGCGCATGCGCGCGCCCGCGCGCCCGCGTGAAATTAAATGGGACTGTCGCGACAGTGCGCGGCAGTGCGCGACAGTCACATCCCCTGATTAGGTACTTCCCAGCAAATGGCGTGCCACGACGCCCGCGGGAACAGCCGCAAAGGTAGACTGGCACATGATAACGCGGAGGGTGTCCGGATTTTGTGGATGACTTGGCGACGAGCACGTCGAAACGGCCATTTTGAGTCAGAAACCGCGTTTTTGCTTCAGGAGGATCAGTGATGGATGAGTATCATGGCGATCGTCACCCGCAAGGTCGCACCCGGGCCGAGCTGCTCGATGTGCATGCCGTGGCCGACATGCTCGGGGTACCTTACCGCCGCGTCTACCAGTTCGCCTTTGTCGGCACGATCCCGGCGCCGGTGAAACTCGGCGGGTTGGTGCGCTGGTCGCGCCGTGAGTTGCTGCGCTGGATCGATGCAGGGTGCCCGACGGTTCCAGCACCGCCGGTCGAGACCGCACGCGTCGAGAGTGGAGACGCCCCTCACCAGCCGCCGTCGCGGGTCAAGGCGAGGGCGGCCTACGAGTGGGCGCTCAAGAACATCCCGGAGGCGGCGGAGATGTCGTACCGGAAGTTGTTCGACGCGATCCTGGCGAGCGAAATCCCTTCTGATCTGCGCAGTTGGATGCCGCCGAACGCGACTGCGTTCGAGAGATACCTCAATGCAACGGGCGTCAGGAAGCGGGATGTCCGGGTCGCCACCCCGCGCCAATTGATGGAGTTGGCGATCGATTCCAGCGAGGCACCACAATGAGCGCGACGGTCGATGACATGCTGCTCTGCCGCCTGGCTGGCGAACTCTGGGCAGTCTTCGCGCCTTGGCGCGGGCCGTGGGGTGGCGGCGGCGCTGCAGCGGCGTACCTGGGTCGGCGATCGTTCCGGTCCGGCGCTGGGTTGCGATGGCGGCATCAGGGCCGCGATCGAGATGAGCGCGATGAGAACGTCGAAGCGCTCGGGCGGCTGGAGCGGCGCGGGCTGCTCACTCGGCGGGTGGAAAAGACGAAGGTGATCGCGACCCGGCTGCTCGACGCCGGGATCGAGCGGGTCTGCTCGCTGGCCGGCGCGCCGTGCTGGTCCGCGGGATGGCAGGTGTGCCGGCGGCTCGTGGAGTGTGACGACAGGCGGGCGTGGATGATGCACCTCGGGACGCGGTGGACGGCGGAGTGGGCCTTGGCGGGCACACCGTCGCAGTGGGCCGCGTGCGGCAACGACGAAACCGGGCGAGCCAATCGACGGCGGCTGTCGGAACTTGAGGAGGCGGCCATTCCCGCGCTGGTTCGCGGCTGGATGGAGAGCGGCGCAGACATGGACGGGCGGGTGTGGTATTCGTTCACGGACGCGGGGGCCGCTGCGCTTGCGGACGCGCCGGCCGAGGCGCCGTCGGGCATCGACGCCGATGAAGACTGCGCGCTCGCGTGGCGCGAGGGGGCGCATGCCATGCAGGTCCGCCTCGCCGCCGCCCAGCGATCGGAGCGGGAGATCGGCCTGCTGCCTCTGCCGGCCCATGATGCCCAGCCGTACACCTACGCCACTGCCCGACAGGAGTTTTGCGACTACGCCAAGTACGCCGCCGCGGCGGCACATCTCGCCACAGGGGCGAACGTGGGCGGCGACATGGGGCGAAACGGGGCGGCGGATTCGCAACGGGGCAGCCCAACCAAGAGCACAAGGAGAATTGACTCATGAACACGTTCAAGGTCGAACTGCGGCCGCTGGCCGAGATCAAGCCGTACGAGAAGAACCCGCGCTTGAACGACGACGCCGTCGCGGCCGTGGCCAACAGCATCACCTCGTTCGGCTGGCGGCAGCCGGTCGTCGTCGATGGCAACGGCGTGATCATCTGCGGCCACACGCGGTGGAAGGCGGCACAGAAACTCGGCCTGGAGATGGTGCCGGTCCATGTCGCGACTGACCTCACGCCCGAGAAGGTGCGGGCGTACCGGATCGCCGACAACAAGTCGGCCGAACTGGCGGAATGGAACATGGACCTGCTGCCGCTGGAGATGGGCGAACTCCAGGGCGCCGGGATCGACTGGTCGAGCCTCGGTTTCAGCGCCGACGACCTGGCGAAGATCTTCGACCCGGGCGTGCAGGATGGCTTGACCGATCCCGATGCGATCCCTGAGCCGCCCGATGAACCGATCACCAAGCCCGGCGACCTGTGGGTGCTCGGCGAACACCGACTGCTCTGCGGCGACAGCGCCAGCGCCGCCGATGTCGATCGACTCCTCGAAGGCCAGCCGATTCATCTGGTCAACACGGATCCGCCCTACAACGTCAAGGTCGAGCCGCGCAGCAACAACGCGATCGCGGCGGGCGTGACCTCGTTCGCGCGGCGCGCTGATCTCCAGTGCGACCGCTCCACGACCGAGCGAGGCAGGCAGGATCGCGAGCGCAAGGCCAGGCGCACTCATCATCAGAGTTTCGACGTGGCGAGGCAGGGCGAGAAGAAGCGGACGACGCGGAAGATGCGGGCGAAAGACAGGCCGCTGGAGAATGACTTCGTGAGCGATGATGCTTTCGAGCAAATGCTCCTCGCGTGGTTCGGCAACATCGCGCGCGTGCTGCTGCCGGGCCGGGCGTTCTATTGCTGGGGCGGCTATGCGAACGTCGCCAACTACCCGCCGGCTCTCAAGGCGTGCGGCCTCTACTTCAGCCAGACGATCATCTGGCACAAACAGCATCCGGTCTTGACGCGCAAGGACTACATGGGTGACCACGAATGGTGTTTCTACAGTTGGCGAGAAGGCGCTGCACACGTCTTTCTCGGTCCCAACAACGTGCCCGATGTGTGGTCGATCAAGAAGATCAACCCGGCATCAATGGAGCACTTGACTCAGAAGCCGGTTGAACTGGCCGTGCGCGCCATGCAGTACTCCTCGCGCGTCGGCGAGAACGTGCTTGATCTGTTCGGAGGATCGGGTTCCAGTCTCATCGCCGCTGAGCAGACACAGCGCCGCGCGTTCCTGATGGAGATCGATCCGGCCTATGCGGATGTCATTGTGGATCGGTACCAGCGCTTTTCAGGAAGACCGGCCGTGCTGGAGCGCACCGGCGAGTCGCCGATTCCGATGAAGCCGCGCGAGGAGAAGATGCGGTGAGGGTGTGGACACGAATGTCCGGTCTACTTCGCCACGACGCCAGGAAGCGGCTCGCCGCATTCGGTGCAGACGGGCGAGGTGCCTCGCGGGTAGCCGCACGCAGGGCACAACCCCCTCCGAGCGCGCCGCGTCCCGCGATACCATCCTGCCGCGCTGAAGGCGAACAATGTGATGCCAGCATAGAACAGGGAGTTGCATATCAGGCCCAACCAGATTGGACCGATCGGGATGAGGTAGTCCGCTCCACTTCTTCGCCCGATCCAAGCGCCACGGTCGATGGTCGTTGGCGGGTTTCCATATGGCACGGGCGTGAAGTCTGCCCATCTCTGAGCCTCGAAGGCCCGCAACGGGAATCCGGCGCGCATGTGATACGCACGCTGCATCTCAAGACCGTCCTCGTTTACAGACGTTCCAAAGAAGGTATACAGGCTACAAGCCGTCGCATTGAATGTGTCGAGTGTGTCGCTCGGGAGCGGGTCAAAACCCGCCGGGGCGTTTCTCTGCCACCACCGAATATGGTCCTCACTCGCATCATGCTGCTCGCTCTCGAGCCCCCATCCGGTCGCGAACGCGGCGCCCCACGCCACAGCGGTATTCACAATCGCGCCGAGCAGCAGGAAGATGACGGCCCGTCGGGCCCACCTGAGCATGATGATCATTGTACTGGCCGGCAGGCGGCTGGGCGAACCCGCAGACACAGCCGCGACCTGGGTCACGGCTGTGGATGCTTGCCGGGATGGGGCCGTCTACTCGGTGGCGGTCGGTTCCGGCCCCTTCTCGCGCAGCGCGTGATACTCAATGAGCGCGTCCTCGTAGACGAAGTCGCTGGCGGCGACGTGCCTGCGCTCGCGGGCCGGCACGATGCAGCCCCGCTCTTTGAGGAACGCGACGGCGACAGCAACCTGCGTCCACGGCGGCATGGCCGATTCCTCGCCGCCGCCGGCCTTGGACCGGATGTCCTCCATCGTGAACGCGGCACTGCCCATCTGCTCGATGGCGTAGGCGATGTCGTCGTAGACTTGCTTGGTGCACATGTGCTCGTAGGGCTTGCCGCGCTTGGGAATGACGCGGCGCAGCAGCGCGCCGCTCGGGCCATCGACGGCGAAGGTCTCATTGAGTTGGCGCGGCATGGGGATCACCTCCTTCCCGGCGCAGCGCCGGTGGCGTGTAGACGGTCGAGCAGGCGGCGCAGCGCACCTGCTCGCCGTCGTCGATCCAGATCAGGCGGTCGATGCAACGCTGGCCGCAGCGCGGACATGCGTCCTCGGGGTCGACGAGGTGGTCGTTGGGTTCATGGTTCATGGGTTGTTGGTCCCTTCTCAAAGCGCCAGCCGGGCGATGACATCGTCGATGCGTTCATCTTCCGGCTTGGCAAGGGTGATGAGGCGGGTGATGACCTCGTCGCTGAGCATGACCAGCGCTTCGGCCTCGTTGATCTCCACGACCGGCCCCATCTCGGTGACGGCATGCTCGCTCAGCGCGTGGAGCGTGGACTTCTTCAGAAGGACGACGAACTTCATCGTTCACGCCTCCTTCCCGGCCGCGGTGAAGCGGCCCTTGTCGACCTTGGCGAATCGTGCGTCCTTGCCCTTGGCTGCGATCTCGCGGATCATGGCCGCGTAGAGCGTCGCGTGCGGCGTGGCGCCGTTGGTCTTCCACCCCGCGGCGATGGCGCGTTCGGCGATCGTCTTGGCGTCGAGAGGCTCCTTGGCCCGTCCCAGGACCTGCGCGGCGGCGTCGAGGCCACTCAAGCCCTCGCGCTTCTTGCGCGGCTTCGTTTCCGCCTTGCCCTCCTTGCCGCTGGTGGTCTTCGCGCTGCTGGTGCGGGCCTTGGGCGCGCCGCGGTCGGCTGGCATGGTGATGCCGATCTGCGCCGGGGTCTTTCCGGTGAGTTGCTTGATCGACTGCTTGATGTGGAAGACGCCCGTCACACTGCCCGAGGCGTCCACCTCGCGGCAGCCGGTCTTCTCATCGATGGGCGAGTCGGCGGGCACGCGGTAGAGCAGCGGCGTCTTGCCGTCGATGCGGAAGAACAACTCGTAGAGCCGGCCGTTCTTCTTCCAGCAGATGTGGTTGCGGCTGGTGGGCAGGTTCTCGACCTGCTTGGCGATCTCAGCGAAGTCCGGCTTGTTGACCAGCGCGATGCGTGGCGGCGTGCGCCGGCCCTTGCGCTTCTCGGCGGGCGGTGTCGTGGGCGTCGCGGGCGTCGTGCCCTGTTGCGCTGCCGCTTCCGCCGCCTTCTTCACCCAGCGCGAGCGCTCCTTGCCGTTGACGATCTCCGTCCGCATGACCAGGCCCTTGGCTGCGGCCTTGGCGTCGCGCTCGGCGATGCGCTGGGCATCCCGATCAACAACGCGGCCCCCGGATTCACTTCCGGAGGCCGGTTGGGCGTCCTTGTTGTTGCTCGCCTCGGGCGGCGGTGTGCTCGCCTTCGGCGGCGAGCCGACCTCGGCCCGCAGCCGCTGGGCGCTCTTGATCCGCACCTTCTTCTTCGTCTCGATGTTGGTGGCGTCCCAGCCGCCGTGCCGGCTCTCGGCGTCGATGCGCACCTTGGCGATCTTGCCGGAGACCTTGGCGGTGTACGTTCCGCCGATTCGTACCTGATCCTTCTTCATGTTGCTGCTCCTTTCAAGAGAGCGGTTGGTGGAAATGGCCCGCCGTCACTTGGCGGCGAGTTCTTCGATGATCTGAAAGTTCGGCGACACGCCCCAGCGCGGCCGGCCGCTCGCGTCGGTCGCGATGATGCGACTGCTCACGTTGGACACGTCGGCGAAGGCGTCGAACATGCGCTGCGTCGCGCGGCGTGCGGCGGCGACGATCCCCTCGGGCGTGCCGTCGTGGCTGGCGACGAGGTGGCCCAGGACGATGCCGTCGCGATCGCAGGCCTCGCGGATGACGACGTTCGGAGCGGTCGTGCCGCGTCGGCGGGCGGCTCGCGTGCGTTCGATCTGGATGGTGCTGCTGTTCATGGTGCTCCTCTCTCACGTGCCCGCAGGCAGCGGCGTGATCTCGATGGCGCGGTTGCACGCCGGGCAGACGGCCTTGGTGGGCCGCGCCGCTTGGCGGCCAGCCTCGTAGGCCCGCTCCAGCGCGTCCTTGATGCACCAGACCGCGAGGTCGTGGAAGTCGAGGCTGCCGCTGCGCCGGGTGTCGAGCGTCTCAAGGCCGAGCGCCTCGCGGGCGATGGTGGTCAACTTGTTGTCGCGTGTGCTGCTCATGATGGCTCCGTTTCGCATGGGGTTGATGGTTCAGCAGCCCGCGACGCGTTCGATCTCGGTCCGCACGCTGTGGAGCATGCTGTTGGTGGCGTTCGGATGGCCGTGGCGGTCGGCCCCGTAGATCGCTTTGGCCGCCGCGACCGCAGCGGTCCAGCGTTCGTAGTCGCTGGCGCCGCGTGCCAGTTCGAGGCACGTCTCGCCGAAGAGAATCTGCGCCCCGTAGTCGGCCGCGTGAATCTCGACGTCGCCCTCGACGCCCTTGATGGTGATCTGTGTGATGGTCATGGTCGTGGTCCTTTCCCGCGCGGTGGCGGCTGGCGTGGTTCAGATGGTCGTGACGTTGGCGACGAGCATGCAGGCGCGAATCACCGCGTCGAGTTCGCCGTGCTGGCCCGCGTCGAGGTCATCGACGTTCTTCTCGAAGATGCGCTGCGCCAGCGCTCGCCGCGTGGTGTCGATGTCGATGGGCTCGAAGCTGTACGTCGGGGCGTAGTTGTCGCTCACCGCGACGTTGGCGCAGCCGGTCTTGTAGACGCTCAGGCCGTACTCGATGTCGAGCGCGTGGCTCGCATGGACCTGCCGGTTGACCGACTGAACCCGGATGGCGATGCTCTCGATCCGCGTGCCGGCGTGGATCACCGGCGCTTTGCCCGCCGCGTGGTCGCGATTCCAGAAGGCGAGGATCTGCTCGTCGGTGTAGCCCTTGCGGCGGAGGTACTCGAGGTCGCTGATCGAGTGCATCGGGTGCTCGCGCAGGCGCTTGCTCAGGTCGTCGTTGGTGGTTCGCGTCGTCATCGTCGTTCGTCCTTTCGGTGTCGTTCGCGGGCGGCCCATTCCGCCTCGCATTGCACACATGAGGGCATGAGCAGCGCGACAATGCAAGGCAATTCGCCGAGGATTCCGGCACATTTCGCAGATTGTGCACAACTGCCGATCAATGTGGGGAACCTCGCCGCGCCGGGCGCGAAGTCTGCTAGGAATGTGCTAGGTCAGGCCGAACATCGCGCCACGTTGGCCCACGTTGGACCGCGCTGGCGGGTGGCCCAACGCCTCGCCTCGCGCTCGCCCGGCGCGCCGTGCGCTACGGAGGGCCGCCGTGCCGACGCCGCGTGAAGACCAGACTGACCGACCCGGCGGCCTCAACCCCGCCGCTCTATCGGTGACCGACACGGCGCGCACATTGACGCGCGTCGGCGGCCGGCCGATCACCGAGGCGATGATCGAGCGAGACATCGAGGACGGCGCGCCGACCAACGGCGACGGCACGATCAACCTTGTTCACTATGCGGCCTGGCTCGTGAAAGACCTGGCCGAGCGCGCCAGCGCCAACGGAGGCGGCCGTGGCGATTGACCCGCGCCAACTCAAGCCCGGTGAACTCTGCCGCCTGCTCAACAGCACGCCGCTGGGCGAAGTGATCAGCGAGCGGCAACTGCACCGCCACCGCACCCGGGCCGGGTATCGCATCGGCGATGGGAAGACGGTCGATCTGCTCCGCTACACGGCGTGGCTGGTGACCGAGCGGCACGAGCGGCTGGTTGGTGAAGACGCCGTCGAGAATGACTCGTTCGATGAGCAGTTCGACGCGGCGCGAGCGCGCCACCTGCCCGATTCCTTCACCGGCCGGAACATCGACGCCCTGCCCGAGATCGTCGATCCAAGTCGCAAGGAAGCCTGCCGCCGCAACTTCCGCCTCTTCTGCGAGACCTATTTCCCGCAGACCTTTCACCTGGCGTGGTCGCCGGATCACCTCAAGGTCATCGCGCGCATCGAGCAGGCGGTCCTCGAAGGCGGCCTCTTCGCGATGGCGATGCCGCGCGGATCGGGAAAGACTTCAATGTGCGAAACCGCCTGTCTCTGGGCGCTGCTCTACGGCCATCGGGACTTCGTCGCCCTCATCGGCTCCGATGAAGAGCACGCCGGCCAGATGCTTGAATCGATCAAGGCCGAACTGGAGAACAGCGAAGCCCTCCTGCACGACTTCCCCGAGGCGTGTTTCCCCATCCACTGCCTCGACGGCATCCACCAGCGCGCCGCCGGGCAGCTCTTCGAGGGCAGTCAGACCCACATCGGCTGGACCGCGCACGAGATCGTCCTGCCGACGGTGCCGGGTTCGCTGCCCTCGGGCGGCATCATCCGCGTCGCCGGCATCACCGGGCGTATCCGCGGGATGAAGTACAAGCGGCCCGACGGCCGCAGCGTCCGCCCGTCGCTCGTGCTCATCGACGACCCGCAGACGGACGAATCGGCCCGGTCGCCATCCCAGTGCGCCACCCGCGAACGCATCCTCGCCGGCGCCATCCTCGGCCTGGCCGGCCCGGGGCGCAAGATCGCCGGGCTCATGACACTCACCGTCGTCCGGCCTGATGACCTGGCCGACCGCCTGCTCGATCGCGACAAGCACCCGCAGTGGCAGGGGCAGCGCACAAAGATGGTGTACTCGTTCCCGACCCGCGAGCAGTTGTGGGCGGAGTACGCGCGACTGCGGGCCGAGGGACTGCGCGCCGACGAGGGCATCACCCGCGCCACTGACTTCTACGGGCAGCATCGCGCCGAGATGGATGAGGGCGCCGAGGTCGCGTGGCCGGACCGGTTCAATCACGATGAACTCAGCGCCATCCAGCACGCGATGAATCTGCGGCTCCAGGATGAGGCCGCATTCTGGGCTGAATACCAGAACGAGCCATTGCCTGAGAGCACGGCACTCGACGAGGATCTGCTCACCGCCGAGCAGATCGGCGCGAAGTTGAGCGGCCACGGGCGCGGCGAGGTGCCCATCGGTTCGTCGCTGCTCACCATGTTCATCGACGTGCAGGCCAAGGCGCTCTTCTGGCTCATCGTGGCGTGGGAGGAAGACTTCACGGGCAACGTAATCGACTACGGCACTGAGCCGGACCAGAGAGAGGCGTACTTCACTCTCCGCGACGTCCGCCGCACACTCGCGGCGGCCGCGCCGCATGCGGGGCTTGAAGGCGCGGTCTACGCCGGGCTCGAGCGGCTCACCGATTCCATGCTCGGCCGGGAGTGGAAACGCGATGACGGCGCCATGGTCCGCATCGACCGGTGCCTGATCGACGCGAACTGGGGCCAGTCGTCGGATGTCGTCTACCAGTTCTGCCGCCAGAGCCGGTATGCCAATCTCGTCATGCCCAGCCACGGCCGGTACGTCGGCGCTGCGAGCATCCCGTTCAGCGAGTACAAGCGCAAGCGCGGCGACCGCGTCGGCCTGAACTGGCGCATCCCCGTGATCACCGGCAAGCGGGCCGTGCGCCACGTCGTGTTTGATACGAACTACTGGAAGTCGTTCGTGCAGGCGCGCCTGGCCGTGCCGATGGGCGATCCGGGTTGCCTGGCGCTGTTCGGACGCACGGGCGGATCAGCGAATCGCACCGCAACCAACCATCAACTCCTCGCCGAGCACCTGACCAGCGAGTACCGCGTGAAGACGCAGGGTCGCGGCCGGACCGTCGATGAGTGGAAACTCCGCGTGGACGGCCTCGACAACCACTGGCTCGACTGCCTCGTAGGCTGCGCCGTTGCGGCGTCGATGCAGGGCGCCGTTCTCTACGGCACGGACGTGCAGCCGGCGCCGCGCCGGCGAATCCGCCTCTCTGATCTCCAGGGAGGGCGGCGATGAGCGAAACGGCGACCAAGCCGAAACGCGAACCCGAACCACGCGGCATCCGCTGCCCAAGATGCGGCTGCGGCCACTTCGAGGTCGTCTACACCCGCCGCATCCTTGGCGGTGCGATCCGAAGGCGGCGGGAGTGCCGGCACTGCGGGCGAAGAATGACGACGACGGAACGGATGGGGGGGTAGATCAGCGTCCGGTTGGTTGAGATGCCGGCTGAAACATCCATGAAGTGTCACGAATCGCTCGGACGTTTGGCGGGCGACACCTACAAGTGAGTTCTGAGCGGCAAGTCGTACCCCACGACGACGGATGAAGGCATGATGGCGTACTCCACCCGGCAGCGGAAAGCGTGGAACAGGGCGGGATTCCAGCCGAGTTGCCTGCACACCTCGCGGAACATCTGGGAATAGCGCGGCACATCGGCGGTGTCGAGCACGCATGGCCCTTGTCCAAGATGGACGACGCTGCAGTGCTCGAGAATCCTCTTCTGGTGCTTGTCGAGTACACCACCGAAGAGAATTGGCTCGCCGCGCGGGTTTGCGACCGCGTAACCCCGAGGCGCCGGCAGCGTGGGCCCGTGAGTGCCCGCGGCGATGATCAGGTCGACGATGAGCGTGCGAATCGGCGCCTTGATGAGTACTGATGCTCCGAGCGCCGGTTCCTCTTCTTCGCGATACCTCGGCACGTCTGGGCGATACAACTCGGCGACGAACGCGGTGACGGCGTGGCGCTGGCCGACATCCTCGGTTTCGAGTTCGACCACAAGGTGACCCCGGTCATTCACGCGGCTATGCACTTTCGGAAGCGGCTGCGTGCCGAACTCCGTCAACAGCGTGCATCCCGGCGCGGTGATGTCGTTGGACGTGAGCGGATGCCCCATTGAAACGATGGCTTCGGACCGCATGTCGCGAAGAGAGTCCGAATGGGCGGCCGTGCTGCAGAGTTCGATCGGGGCGTCGCCGCGGATGCGGCACACGTCGATCGCGCCGGAGATGGCGAGCATGTCAGCTCGCTCCGCCGACGAGGGATGGAAGACGAGCGTGACGAGTTTGGTGCCGACCTGCGTTCCCCAGATGTGGCTGTTGGCCTCAAAGGCGGCGCGGCGGTAATGGAGTTCGTCCTTCCAGTCGGGCTCGCGGTTGAGTCCGGTCAGAAGGGAGTTGAACGTTCGGCGAGAGCCGGCGACGTCCTGAACCAGATCCTCAAACCGCGCGGCGGAGCGAGTCAGTTCCGCCACGGACTGCGGACTCACTCCCTGCTGCTCGGCGGCGCGGACGAGCCGGCGGATCGCCTTCATGCCCGGTACCGTGTCCGCCGCGGCGATCAGATTGCGGCTGTGCGCGACCCGGAATACCTGCCACGCGAGCGTGCCAGGGATGGCCAGCGCCCGTTGGAGGTCTGTGGCCTTCCTCATGGGGGAACCCTGCCCGGTTGCCTGGGCGACCGCCTCGATGAACCCCTGGCAAGCCAGCCGCATGGTTTCGAGCACCTCGTGAATCTCTGTGTCGAGACGCGGGGGCTCGCCGCGGCTGTCTGCGGTCGCGGAGGGTAGGTCAGCGCTGAGAGGCTCGCGTGGGGACATGGCACACCAAGTATAGCCCAAGCGGGCCGAAAAGTTGGATAAATACAGATAAAATGTACCTAAATGCTCTTGCATTCAGATGGGTCACAGGTAAAATGTGGACGTTCAGATCGCTTGAAGTGGTCTGCTCCGACGTTCGGACCGCATGGCCACTCGACATTCAACACCTCAAAAGCAGGAGGAGAGGCAATGAACCGACGTCGAACGCAACGTACCTTCAACTCGCGGGGCTCCGTCAGCATGAGGGCCGGGCTGCTCTGTGCCACCGTCCTGGCTGTGGGCGCGGCGGCCGTCCACGCTCAGCCCTGTCAGCCCGAATGGGTGGGGACATTCAGCGGGCAGCCCCTCGACAGCATCGTCACTTCGTTCGCCACCTGGGATGACGGCGGCGGCGAGGCGCTCTATGTCGGCGGTCTCTTCCAGCAGGGAGGAATCCAGACCCTCAAGCGCATCGCCAAGTGGGATGGCAACACTTGGGCGCCGCTGGGAGTCGGGCTGGACAGCACCGTCTGGTGCATGACCGTCTTCGATGACGGGCTGGGAGGCGGGCCCGCCCTCTATGTCGGTGGGCAGTTCGTTCGCACCGACGATGGCAACGTGCTGCTCAACCGCATCGCGAAGTGGAACGGCTCATCCTGGTCGGCCCTCGGCACCGGGATGAACAACCTCGTCAACGCCCTGACCGTCTACGACGACGGCAGCGGCCCAGCCCTCTACGCGGCCGGCAACTTCACCACGGCGGGCGGCGTCACCGTGAATAGAGTTGCCAGATGGAATCCCCAGGCCCAGACGTGGTCCGCGCTGGGCAGCGGCACCGTTGGCGTCAACAGCACGGCGCGCACGCTGTGTGTCTTCGACGATGGAGGCGGTGAGGCGCTCTACATCGGCGGCGACTTCGATCAGGCGGGTGGCGCACCGGCCAGCCGCATCGCCAGCTGGAACGGGGTCTCCTGGTCCGCGCTGGGCAATGGGCTCAGAGACGAGCCCGTCCGCGCGATGGTCGTCTTCGATGATGGCGGCGGCGAGGCGCTCTTCGTCGGCGGGCAGTTCACGCTCACCGGAGATTTCCTGGCCGTCAATCGCATCGCCAAATGGGACGGCGCCAACTGGTCTGCACTGCGCGACATCAACACGAACGAACCGGGAGTGAGCGACTGGGTGCGCGGCTTGGCCGTCTTTGACGACGGGACGGGCAATGGTCCGGCACTCTACGTCGGCGGCGACTTCTTCGAGGCCGGCGCAAACCCGGCGGCTCGGGTCGCCAAGTGGAACGGATCCGAGTGGTCCGGGCTCGACAGCGGGATGGACGGCCAGGTCTACGCGCTTCATCCCCTCAACAACTCGCTCTTCGTCGGCGGCACCTTCGGTCAGTCCACGGGCGGCGACAGTCGCATCGCCCGCTACCAGGGTTGCGTCCCCGGTGCATGCCTCTCGCTGAGCGTCGATAACCTCGTTGCGGGTCAGCAGGCGACGTGGACGATCGGCGGCGCCCTTCCCGGAGAGCAGGTGGTGGTGGTTTACGGCTTCGATGCCGGTTCTTCGATCTTCAGCGGGCTTCGAGGCTACTGCGCGTCATTCGGCATCGCGGGCATCAACCGACCCGCCCGCGTGGTTGGTGTGGCGCTGGCCGACGGCGGAGGCGTCGCCACGATCACGCGTGCAGTCCCGGGCAACGCCGGAGGCGTAGCACTCAAGTTCCAGGCCGCCATGCGGGGAACTTGCCCGGAAGAGTGCCTTTCCGATGTCCTCGACGCGGTTGTCGAGAACTGATCCTCCCGCGTCAGTTGCGCGAGCCATCGTCATCTCGCATCGGAGATGAATCACGAGCGGCCGCGAGGTTCAGCCATCGAACGGCCCGTCCTCTTCGCTGAGGACGGGCCTTCCTATTCCTCGAATGTACGGAGATTCGGCCCGCACCGTGTTGTCGGCTTGGCGGTTTGCACGTGTCAGCCGTTCGGGCGCTGGCTTGCCCCGCATGAGAAGATGGACCATCAGTTCATCTGCTGAAGTCCGATGGGCGGTGTGCTGGCGTGAACTGGAAACGCGAGAGTCGCTCAGAGAGTTCTACCCGTGTAACGACTTCGCTCCCACCCCTCCCCATCCTCAATCGCTGAGCGTTTCATCCGTCGGTAACTGACGGATGGACCATGTGCTTCCACCTCTGGATGACCCCGCGCGGCTCGTGATCGAGTTGCGCTTTGTCCCTGCGCTTGACCGTGAAGACGCGGTGCAGGAGGCGTGGCTGGCGCACCTGGAGGGACGGCCCGTTTCCACGGCGGTGAACACTTACGCCCAGCGGCAGCGGCGGTATCGCAAGCGCATGGCCGTGATCATCGACCTTTACGAGGACAAGGGATGGCTGAGTCCGACATCGAGCAGGCGATCAAACAGAGCGCCCAAGGCCCCGCCAAGGCGAGCGGCGACTCGGGCAGCATCGAGCAGCACGGCCTCGCGGAGCAGATCGAGGCAGACCGCTACCTCGAAAGCAAGAAGGCGAGCCGGGGCAAAGGGCTCAAGGTGAAGTTCGTGCGACTGGAGCCGCCGGGTACGGCGTGATGATGCTCAAGCGATTCGTGACATCGTGGTTCAATGGCAGCGGCAAGGCGCCGTCAACGACATCGCGGCCGCCACTGCGGTTCGTGCGCGCCAAGTTCGACTCGGCCCAAACCACGATCGACAACCGCCGCCACTGGGCGAACGCGGATGGCCTGTCGCCCAACGCGGCCCTCTCGCCCGAAGTCCGGCGCATCCTGCGCAACCGCGCCCGCTACGAGGTCGCCAACAACTCGTACGCCAAGGGCATCGTGCTCACACTCGCCAACGACACGATCGGCACGGGTCCGCGTCTCCAGATGCTCACGGAGGACTCCAGGGCGAACGAGGTCATCGAGAAGTCATTCGCGCAGTGGTCGCGGGCGATCAACCTGCCTGAGAAGTTGCGCACCATGCGACTGGCCCGGGCCGAGAGCGGCGAGGTCTTCGGGATTCTCACCAGCAACCCGGCCGTCGAGGCGCCGGTCCAACTCGATCTGCGGCTTGTCGAACCGGACCAGGTGACGAGCCCGCCCGGTCGCCTGCTTCGCGTGGGCGAAGCGGATGGGATCACGTTCGACTCGTTCGGCAACCCGATCTCGTACACGGTGCTGCGTCGCCATCCCGGTGACAGTGGCGCATTCGGCTTCTCCGGCGAGTTCGACACCGTGCCGGCCGCTTCAGTGGTGCATTACTACCGCGTCGACCGGCCGGGGCAGTGGCGCGGCATCCCCGATATCACGCCGGCGCTGCCGCTGTTCGCCCAGTTGCGGCGCTACACGCTCGCGGTGATCGCCGCGGCGGAGACTGCCGCCGACTTCGCGGCCGTCATCTACACCGACGCACCTCCCAACGGTGAAGCCGAGTCTCTTGAGCCGATGGATATCGTCGAACTCGAGAAGCGGCTGGCCACGGTCCTGCCCGGCGGCTGGAAGCTCGGTCAGGTCCATGCCGAGCAGCCCGCGACGACATACGCCGAGTTCAAACGCGAGATCCTCAACGAGATCGCGCGTTGCCTGAACATGCCCTTCAACGTCGCGGCCGGGAACTCCAGCGGGTACAACTACGCCTCCGGCCGGCTCGACCACCAGACCTACTACAAATCCATCCGCGTCGAGCAGAACCACCTCCAGACGGCGGTCCTCG